>NZ_WUJP01000967.1 GCF_009806515.1 Geminicoccus flavidas
GCTGGGAGCCGACGTGGAAGCTCACTCCCCAGGGCACGAGGCCTAGAACAGCGGCCTTCCGCAAGAGACCCACCGCCATGGCGGGCGCACAGCCGAACTTGCGCGAGAGTGGCCACTCGGCGCCCGCACCACTGGTCAGAATCCGGCAGAACACCTTGCTGCCGGGCGCGGTGCGCGCGAGCTTCTCCAGCTCGGCCAGGCTGTCGAAGGCGAAGAGTGGCACGCCCAGCTGGAAGGCACGCGCGATGTCGCGCTCCTTTTTGATGGTGTTGCCAAACGAGATCCGGGATGGGGCGACGCCGGTCGCCAGCGCCATCTCGATCTCGGGGATCGACGCGCAGTCGAAGGCGCTGCCGAGCGAGGCGACCCGGGCCAGGATCTCCGGCGCCGGGTTGGCCTTCATCGCGTAGTAGATGGCCGTGTCGGGCAGCGCGCGGCGAAGGGCCAGAAAGTTGGCTTCCACCCGGTCGACATCGATCAAGAGGCAAGGCGTGGCGTGGTCGAGGTCGCGCGCCGCACGCGCAAGCTTCTCGTTCATCAAATGGTTTACTCCATGCCGCAGAAGGTGAGGCACCCGTCGTCGGTTGAACGCTGCTTCAGCGAACCAGGATGTTGGTGAACTGCCAGGGATCGCTCGGATCGATCTCTTCTGGAAACAGGACGTTGCGGTCCTGGAGCGGGCTCCAGTCGCCCCACACGCCCACCACCGGACCCAGATAGGGCCGCGCGACTTCCATCACCCGGGCGTGGTCCAACTCGTCCGCCTCGACCATCCCAGCCTCTGGCCGCTCGATCGCCGCCACGACGCCGCCGAGCACGCCGGCCGCGACCTGGAGCGAGGTAGCGCTGTTATAAGGTGCCAGCTGCCGGGCCTCCTCGGTCGAAAGTCGCGAGCCGTACCAGAACACGCCCTTCGGATTGCCCATCAGCAGCACGCCCAGCTCGTCGATGCCCGAGGTGATCTCGGCCATCATCAGGCGCTTTTCCGGCTGCACCTGCCAGTTCCGGCCGGCCAGCTCGTGCAGGGACAGCACGGCGTCGTCGGCCGGATGGTAGGCATAGTGCACGGTCGGCCGCCAGGTCACCTTGCTGCCGTCGCGGCTGGTGAAGTAGTCGGCGATCGAGATCGCCTCGTTGTGGGTGATCAGGAAGCCGTGATAGGGCCCCGCCAGCGGCGTCCAGCTCCGTACCCGGGTCGAGG
>NZ_WUJP01000968.1 GCF_009806515.1 Geminicoccus flavidas
CACCAGGGCGGGCCAGATAGATCGCGGCATCGCAGCCGAAGGCATGGCGATGGCCCTCGGCCGGCAACGCCTTCTCGTGCGTGCCCCAACCCAGCTCCGCCGGCTGGCAGCCTTCGCCGATAAAGCCGTCGATCGACCAGGTATTGACGAACTCGCCGGGCTTCTTCGGCCGGCCAGCCGCCACCTGAGTATCGCGCTCGGCGATGTGCACGGCCTTGATGCCGAGATCGCGCATCAGCTTCGCCCAGCCCGCGCGGTCGCCCGGAACCTCGTGTGCAAGGTCCAGGTCGCGCGCCATGGCGAGCAGCGCCTCCTTCAGAAGCTGCGACACGAGGCCCGGGTTGGCACCCTGCGCCACCACGGCGGTCAGCCCTTTGCCCAGCTCCCGCCGCAAGGCCAGGGACTGCTCGCGCAGTCCGTAGTTGGAGCGCTCGGAGGCGGACTTGCTGGTGTCGGTGTAACCGCCAGCCCAGGGCTCGATGCAGGTGTCGAGGTAGAGGGCACCGCGCGCCCGGGCGAGCCGGATCAGGGACAGGCTCTCCACGTCGACCGACAGGTTCAGCAGGAAGTCGCCCGGCCGGAGCAGGGGCGAGAGCACCTCCTGGTAGTTGCTCCGATCGAGCGTGCGCACGCGATAGTCGACGCCGAACTCAGCGGCGGCGGACCGGCCACGCTCATCCGCCGTCACGATGGTGATCTGGGACGGTGAGGCCACGACATGGCGAAGCAGGAGCGGCAGGACGGCTTGGCCGATGGAGCCGCAGCCGACCATGAGCAGGCGGCCGGTGAACTGGCAAAGACGGGTCACGGGCGGACCTCCGAAAGAAGGCACACGAAAAGGTCAGATGGTCCAAGGCCCCTGCCGATCGGCAGGGCGAGCAGGGTGGAGGCGAGCGCACCGGCTCGCCTCCGCTTCTGCGTGTCCGGCTGTTCGACGGACGCGGGTCAGGCGTGCAACGGAGCTTCCCGCTGCTGGTCGGGCCGTTCGTTCAGGGCACGCTCCAGGCGTTCCAGCCGCTGCTCGATCGCCTCGAACCGCTGGGTAGTGGTGAGCTCGGTCGGCGGCAGACCATCGGCTACGGCCGCCTCCACCAAGCGGGTGAGCCAGGCTCCGACGGTGAGGTCTGCCGTCCAGGCGGCCTCGGCCGCTGCCTTCTGCAGGTGAGCCGGGACGCCGCGCACGGTCCAGCGCTCGCCCTTCTCGGCCTTGATGACCGGAGGCTTGCTGCGTGCGGTCTTGCTGTCTCGTTTACTCAACTGCTTTTCCTTGGCGGCAGACATGTCGGCCATGGCTGCCGAGCGCGTTGCATGTAGGGGCGGCGCTCCTGCTTGGCAAGGGCAATGTCTGCCGTGTCTGCCGCGTCGGCGCATGGGTGACATGCGGCCATGCATGGCCGACCGCCAAGTGTAGCGAAGACTCTCTGGTGGCGGGGCTTGACCGGCTGAGAGGCAGGTGTACCAGGCTCCACTTCTTGCAGCGCCGACGGATCCTGCTCCTCCAGACCTGGTTTTCCCTGGGGAGCCGCGACTCGCAGGCTTCAGCCATCCCGCCCACTACCCACCCGATCGAGCCTGTCCCTGATCTCCATCATGCGGCGGAGGCGATCGACCTCACCTGTCCTCTTAACCTCCTTGTCTGACGAACTGCTCAACGGTTTCCCAGGGCCCTCGCCCTTGGTTGCGGTAGCCCAGGTGCGGTCGCTCATGGTTGTAGTGGATGAGCCAGGCATCGAGATCGGCCTGCAGCGCCTCGACGCTCTCGAACAGCTTGGCGTGCATCGCCGGGCGGAAGAACTCCTCCAGCACGGTGCCGTTGAAGCGCTCGACGAAGCCATTCGTGCGCGGGGTGCGCACTTTGGTCTTCCGATGCTCGATGTCGTTGCGGGCAAGATAGAGCTCATAAGGGTGTCGCTCGGTGCCGCAGAACTCCCGTCCGTTGTCGGTGAGCACAGCGGAGACTGGCAGGCCCAGCTTCGCGTAGAACGGCAGGACGTCCCCCGGGTCCGGCTTCGCCGACCTGAGGGCAGGCTCAGTGCAGCACGGCCACCGCCGATTCTGGCTGCTTGGAAACGTGCAGGAAACCGAAGGCGTAGGAGCTGTGGGTATCGACCACCGCATGCAGGTACACCCGGCCGATGCCCTTGAGCACACCGACCATGAAGGTGTCAGATGAGAGCAACTGGCCCGGCCGCCCGCTCTCGACATGGCGCTCCTTGAAGCAGGGGTTGAGCTTCTCCAAGAACGCCACTTGCTCCGGGGCAAGCTCGATCACCTGATCGGCGTTCTGCCGTTCCAGAGCCAGCCACCGCTCATGCCGGCTGCCCAGGTTCTTGTCGTTCAGGATCTTCTGCACGGTGATCGCCGACACCCGCCGGCCCTCCAGGGCCAACAGCGCCTCGATCCGGTTGCAGTCATCATCGGTCAGCAGACGGATGATCCGACGCCGAAGGACCGGCGGTCAGGAGACCGCCGAGGGGGCCGGATGCGCCAGCGCCAATGCCTCGATCCGCGCCGCCATGAGTCGTCAGCAAGACGACTCATCCAACTGCAAAGCAGGTGCGGTCAGGAGACCGGACAGGCCTCCGGCGGCGTGGTCATCGGGTGGCTCTTGGCGATCGGTGGCAGGTCCTTGAGCCCGTCCAAGCCATGGGTCTGAAAGCGCCGCTTCCACTCATAGAAGCTGGTCCGGTCGATCCCACCACGCCGGCAGGCCTCGGTGACGTTGTTCAGCCGCTCGGCCAACTCCAGCACCGTCAGCCGCCGGTGCGCCAGCTTCTCGTTGGCGTCCTTGGGCACCATCTTGCGCGCTGCTTCGGCCACCATCCTTCCTCCCGATCCGCAGCCTGAACCTGCTCAGGCCGCAAGACAAGGAAGTTAAGAGGACAGGTGACGACCCACTTCCTGCCGGCAGCTTAGGATCCGCGTCCAGGAAGCACGACAAGAGTTAGGTGCGCATCAGTTACTCCCTGCGCGGAGTGTTCGGGAGCGGCCGCCCAGGCGCTGGTTGTAAGCATCACAGCTGAAGTACCCGAGGTCGATGCCAATGATTAGTCCGGCACCAAGCAACGAGGCATGACGACTGAATGCCTGTCGTTCAAGCCGCCACCACTCTCTGCAGGGAGCAATGCTTTCTTGGCGAGAGCAAGAGCCTTTGGCTGAACAAGCCGTTGGACGCCCTCAGGATGATCAGGCTCTGCCGCCAATGATGCAGTTCGACGACCCGCGCGCGCGTCACAAGACGATGACAATCTTTTGTCATTCCAATCTGTCTGGCGAATATTGTCCTAGATGGTGCAGTATCCCCCAAAATCATCCTGAGATTTTTTGTCATTCAGCAGTCAAGAAGTGAGATTAACAGCCGTGCTACTTCTTGATCACCAGGGCGCCCCTGCGACGGGATCAGCTCCCGCTGCTACACGAATCCAATTTGTTGTCAGCGTATCCATCACAAGGGGGCGTGTCATGCTCGGGTCGTTCATTTCCTATATCGGCAGCTGGCGAACGGCGAGAGCCGGCTTGGCAGGTTTGGTCGGACTAGCTTTCGCACTGCTCAGCTCGTTTGCGCACGCAGAGCCAATCCGCGGAGCAGGTTCGACCTTCGCGGCGCCAATCATCAACCAATGGTCGCACACCTACGAGGCGGTGCGTACGGACGGCGGCGACTATTCCTCGCCAGACTGGCGAGTGGACTATGAGCCGGTAGGCTCGCTCGCTGGGATCATGCGTCTCAACCAAGCGGAGATGGATTTCGCTGCCACTGACATGCCGCTGCCACCCGACGATCTGGCAAAACGCGGCTGGACGCAGTTTCCGATCGTCATGGGCGGCGTGGTGGTGGTCGCCAACGTCGACAATGTTGGAGCCGGTGCACTCCGCCTGTCTGGTCCAGTGCTGGCCGACATCTATCTCGGCAAGGTCCAGAACTGGTCCGATCCCCAGATCCAAGCGCTCAATTCTGATCTGCCGCTCCCGGACGCGCCTATCGAGGTGCTGCACCGGCAGGACGGCTCCGGCTCGACCTTCACCTTTACGAGCTTCCTCTCTGAAGTCAGCCCCGAGTGGCGGGAGAAGTATGGCGCCGACACGCTGATTGCATGGCCGCTGGGACGCAGCGAGAAGGGCACGAGTGGCCTAGCGGCGCTGACCGCCGCGACGAGAAACAGCATCGCCTATCTTGAGTACGGCCAGGCCGTCCGGGCCGGTCTGCCCTTCGTGTCGCTGCAGAACCAGGCCGGCGCCTTCGTGCCGCCGACGCCCGAGGCCTTCCAGGCCGGGCTGGCCGAGGTCGAGTGGGACGCGGCGCGCGACTTCCATGTCGCCACGACCAATCTCGCTGGCGACGCGGCCTATCCCATGGCCGCGGTGACGTTCGTCATCCTACCCAAGGATCGCGGGCAAGGACGTGTCAATCGGGTGCTCGACCTGTTCCGGCTCGCCTTCGAGCAGGGCGCGCAGGACGCATCCACGCTCGGCTACATTCCCATCCCAATCGAACTCGCCAGCCGGATCGAAGCCTACTGGGCGAAGAACCTCGGCTCGGTGAGCAACTAGGCTCCGTGGAGCCGCTTTCCCAGGACCAGGTGCTCTCATGGAAGTCGATATTTTCAAAGACATACTCGTGCCGGTCATCGGCGGGCTCGGCATCTTCATGCTGGGCCTGGAGTTCATGGCCAACGGCATCCAGGCGCTCTCCGTCAACAGGATGCGCGAGTTTCTTGCCAAGGCGGCCGGAACACCGATCAAGGGCGTGGTGGCCGGCACGTTGATCACCGGCGTCATCCAGTCATCGACGGCGATGACGGTGATGGTCGTGGGCCTGGTGAACGCTGGCGTAGTGGCGCTGAGGCCTGCGATCAGCGTCATCATGGGCGCCAACATCGGAACGACGCTCGGCAATGGCCTGATCGCGCTGCCGCTGGGTCCGCTCGGGCTGATCCTCGGCGGCCTGTTCGCGCTGCTCTACTGCTTTGCCAAGAGCGAGAGGACGCGGAACATCGCGCTGGCCTGCATGGGCTTTGCGCTGATCTTCTATGGGCTCAACCTGATGACGGGTGGCCTGCGGCCCCTGCGCAACATGCCGGAGGTGATGGAACTGCTTCAGACTCTGACGGCAGACAGCTACTTGAACCTGATCAAGTGCGTCCTCATTGCTGCCCTTGTCACCGCGATGATCCACTCCTCCTCGGCGACGATCGGCATCGTCATGGGGCTTGGCGCCGCTGGCGTCCTCGACTGGACGACCGCCGTCGCCTTCTCGCTCGGCGCCGACCTCGGCACCACGATTACCTCTTGGATCGCCTCGCTCAACCTGTCGAAGAATGCCAAGCGCGCCGCCTATGCGCACATCTCCTTCAACATCATTGGCGTGTGCATCACCGTTCCGCTGTTCTTCGTCTCGATCGAGATCCTGCGATGGGCCATGCAGTGGTTCGGCGGCGATCCCAGCATCCCGGTGGTGATCGACGGCAAGGAGACCTTCCCGCTGGTGCCGGTGGCGGTCGGCATCTACTCAACGGTCTTCAACGTCTTCAATACGGCGTTGCTGTTCCCCTTCGTGGGCGTGTTCGAGCGTGTTCTTTCGCGCATAGGCCGAACCGACGGGGAGGATATCGAAGACTTCTCGACCCCCAAGTTTCTGGACCGCCAGCTCGCCAGCGACTTCGCCGAGGCCATCCCCGCGGTGCAGAAGGAGACCGCCC
>NZ_WUJP01000969.1 GCF_009806515.1 Geminicoccus flavidas
GCCATCTGCAGGCAGGTGCCATCTTCCTCAACATCGCGCGGGGCGACAAGAAGGCGCCCTCCGACCCGGGCGAGCACTATTTGGCGACCGACATCCTCAGCCGCGATATCCGCGCCTATACCGCCTCTCTGATGAAGGAGGATCTGCCCTACGAGCAGCTCGACCTGATCGCGAGCTTGATCGAGGAGGCCGACTTCACCGCCGCCTTGACCGAATCGCTGCATCAGGTAGCGCGGCGCGTGAAGCGCGAGAAGTTCGGCAACCAGGCGCAGGCGATTGTCGATACGGCGCTGGACAAACTCGATGCCTCGCTGCGTCAGATTATGCCGGACTACGGCATCGCCTATCCGCAGATGCCGGCCGGCCATGTCAGCTTTCCGGATGTCGAGGAGCTGCGCGCCAAAACGCTGGCGCTCGGCCCCAACGCCGGTGCGGGCGAGCGTGGCACGATCCTCGCCCTCCTGGGCTCGATCGAGCGCGCCGAGATCCTGATCCGTCGCATCGACGCTGAGCGCAAGTCGGTTAATCGGCAGAGTGTGCTGGCGCGCGCCACGGCTCGTAAGGAAGGTCAGGAGCGACCAATGGACGAAGGCGGCCTCAATCCGGTTCCAGCCGAGTAACCACCGCAGGTCATACGGACGAAGCGCCTCGCCAAGGTCCTGCATCTGCTGCGCTGCCTGCGCACTCACCCGGCCATCGGCGCGAGCTTAGCTAGGCGTGAATCGAGTTTGCTCTATCGCTTCGAGAAAGAAGGCCAACCGGCATCTGCACTGCCCTGCTTGAAGATCCTATACCGGATCACACCGGCCGGGACGGATACCTGCGAGAAGATCCGGGTGGAGATGAGCGTGTAGCTCGTTGCCGTCGATCGGGTTCAGGTGACGAGCTGCCCGCTGCTTCCCGCCACCGGCTTCTCCCACTTCATGATCAGGAAGTATGGCATCCACCGGTACCGATCTGCCTTGGCAGGATCGCCGCCGGTGGGAGCCGGCGCGGCGTGCCAGCAGGTCTGGCATTGAGCCGAGATCGCGTGGTGCTCGCCGAGGGCATCAATTCGGACGCCGCTGATCTAGGCCATGTTCTATTTCTGTTCCCACTGCAGGGTGAGGTAGCGCGCTGCCATGGCGCTGGCAATGGCCGACGCGCGACCACTGCCAGCGCAGTCTCTCACATCAAGCCTGCCAGCTCGCGCACCAATCTGGGCTTGTAGACCTCGTGCAAGTGGTTGGAGTCCGCGAACAGCTCGGCAGGCCAGTCCGCTCGGTGCTCTGGGTCGTTGAGGTCGATGGCATCGTAGGCGCTCATCAGGTTCAGATACCGCACGTACCGGCCCGGGAATTCGACCTCATACATGGCCTGGGTCCTCGGGTGCACAGGTGGGCAGAACACGACGACCTCGACGCCCCGCCGCTCTGCTCGCCTGATCATGGCGTCCAGCCTCCTCACTAGGCCGGCGGGCCACGGACGGCCGGCGATCTCGGCCCGCGACCGGCTGAGCTGGTAGGTGACGATGTCCTCGTCGCCGGTGTCCAGCCTGGGGTCATTGAACTCGATGCCGAACCAGTTCGTCCGCAGCACCAGATACGAGGCCTCCAGGCTCTCGATCGTCATCATGTGCCGGATCGGCGATATAGCCATCTCGATCGTGCGCGGGATGTCGTTGGGCGCGCCCGAGATGAAGCGATTGAACGGCAGTCCCCAGACGATCTCTTCGACGTCGTGGTTCTCGATGACGTACTCAACGAGGTCGATGGTCTCGTCGAGGCCGGCGCCGCCGTAGGCCAGATTGTACCAGGGCTGGTTGGTCCGCCACGTGAGCTCGCCGGCGTCGACCTGATTGATGGTGCTGTCGCCGACCAGGATCGACAACCCGCCGTTGGCGCTGCCTGCCGCCCAGCGCTCGAAGGCGATCAGTTTGAACAGCCGGCGGTTGAGAGTGTAGGCGGGCGTGCGGTCGAAGCCGTCAACATCGACGAGCATATCATCGGCGCTTGGGCGCGCCCATCGTGCATACGGGTCAATGTACAGGTTCACGCCGAACACGAAGGCGGCGATCGCAGCAGCCGACAGGATGAAGGAGGCCAGAAATTGGCGTTCCATGTGGGAACCTCGGGAATCAGAACTGGAAGTAGAGGAAGGTCGGGTGGTGGCTGAGGTAGATTACCGAGGCGAAGAACACCGCCCCGACTGCGGCCCCGAGCAGGCGGACTAGCCCGGCACTTCCAACGATACTGCGCAGGCCAAACAGGCTTTCGGCCATCACGTCAGAGTGCGGCAGGAGCAGGGCGAGCAGCGTGGCGACAGCGAGTAGCGGGGCAGCGGTCATCCATAGACGCAGCCGGATGTAAGCGGCGCCGCCAAAGTCCACCCCGACCTGCTCGAGCAGGCCAGCGGCCGGCCCAATCGCCCAGCGCCAGGCATCCGGCAGTGTGGCGCCGCCAAACGCCATGGCGTGCCAGACCTCGAGCGTGCCATCGACGGTAGTGGCGCGGAACGGCACCCAGGCGACCAGCACCGCCAGCATGGTGAGAGACCAGCCGATGCCTAGGGGGCGGCTGCCGTCGTCATACGGCCGCCCGCCGTTCAGGCGGTGCCAGAAGCGCTGCACCACCAAATACCCGCCGTGCAGGGCGCCCCAGATTACGAAGGT
>NZ_WUJP01000970.1 GCF_009806515.1 Geminicoccus flavidas
CAGCACCAAAGCCCGAGCCCGCACCCCAGCTCCCGCTCGACGCAAAACCACCACGCCACAGCCCTCGGCATGGGCGAAGCCATCGGCCGCGGCGTCGAACGGGCGGCAACGCGACGACGGCGAGGTGGCACCGAGTTTGCTGCTGGCGACGAGGCCCAGCGGCGAAAGGAGGAGATGCACTCCGGCAGCGATCGCGAGGTCGCACTCGCAGTTGCGCAACGATTGCATGGCCAGATGCACGGCGACCAGGGACGAGGAGCAGGCGGTGTCGACCGCGATGGCTGGGCCGGTGAAGCCGAAGGTGAAGGAGATCCGCCCGGCCGCGATACTGGTATGGGTGCCGCTCGCCGACCAGCCGCCGATCACGGCAGGCTCAGGCGAGCCGCGGCCGATCAGGCCGTAATTATTGTTGTAGAGGCCGACGAACACGCCGACCCGGCCGCCATGGCTGGGATGGCCAAGCTCGCCGGCATCCTCCAGCGCCTGCCAGACGGTCTCGAGCAGGATCCGCTGCTGCGGGTCCATCGCCTCCGCCTCGCGCGGGCTGATGCCGAAATGCGCGCCATCGAACCGGTCGATCCGGCCGAGCATGCCGGCTTCGCACTGGCGGGTCTTGCCAGGTGCCGTTGGGTCGGCGTCATACCAAGAGCGATGATCCCAACGCTCGGGCGGGATCGGCGCCACCGCGTCGGTGCCCGAGGCCAGGAGGTTCCAGAAGTTCGCGGCGCCATCCTCGGCGCCGGGCAGCCGGCAGGCTATGCCCACCACCGCAATGGGCGCTGAGCGTCCAGTTGCGCCAGCGTCCATCGGCGTCGCCCTCCCAGGATTTCTTGAGGCGCCTGCAGCCGCACGTACGGAGACGGCCGGTTTCACCATTTCTGCCGTAATTCGTCTAAATTATAACTCTGCTTCCGGCAACCATGCAGTCACTGACCGGTTGACTGGTGTTACAATTATCATGGGCCCGCGCAGATGGAGGCAACGCCTCCAAGCGGCGAGCGCTGCTGCAGGCTGGTGGACCGGCAGATCGCCATCCCGCCATCGGACCGCCGCCTGTGCCATCCCGGTGGCATCCCAGGCACCCCAGGCGACTGCCAGCGCCGGCAGGCCGGCGGCCATGCGCTCCCGGGCAATCGCCGGAAGCACGGCGTTGGCGGCCGCATAGGCGCCGGCACCGGTCAGCCCGGCCAGCATGGTGAGCGAGCCGAACAGCATGAAATGCTCGATCGGGAGGCCCCGGCTCGCCCGGTCGAGATGCCTGGCGCCGTCGACCTTGGCCCTAAAGGCCGGCAGCATCGCCGCCACCTCCTGGCTGGCCAGCAGGCCATCCGCGGTGACGCCCGCCAGATGGAAGATCCCGCGCAGCGGCGGCCCGGCAGCGGCGAGGTCGCGCAGGAGCGCGTCGACCTGATCGCCATCGGCCAGGTCGCAGGCACGGGCGGTCAGTCGCGGATCCGGTCCGAGATCGTCCGGGAGGCGGCCCTGCCGGCTTGCCAGGGCGACCCGGCCGCCCCCCGCTGTCAGCAACTCGCGCGCAATCATCCGGCCGATCCCGCCACTGCCGCCGGTCACCAGATAGGTCCCATCAGCCCGGATCGGGGCGGGGTCGGACCGGCTGGCTGCGGGCCGGAACCGGCGGACGAGGCGGACACCATCCTGCAGCAGCACGACCGGCTCGTGACCCTTCCGGCCAAGCTCGTCCGCCAGCGCCGCCGCCGGATCGGCGAGCCCGGCGGGGAGGAGGATCCGACGCGGCCGCAGGCCCGGATACTCGGTCCGCGCGGTGGCGATCAGCCCGTCGAGCAGTGCCGCTTCCGCGTCCTGCTCCCGGCAGACCCAGGCCATCCGGGCCGACGAGCCGAGGCAGCGGCGGAGTTCGGCGGAGAATTGCTGGAGCAGCCGGCAGCGGCGGGCCTCGCCCCCGTCCGGCAGCCCGTCCAGGGGTCGCATGTCGAGCAGATCGTCCCCGGGCGGCAGGCGCTGGCGCAATGCCGTGGCACAGTTGCTCTCGCCGAGCACACGCCAGCCGCCCGGATCGACAGACGACGGGGCAGGCATGGCGATCCAGGCGGGTGCCAGCAGGTCGAGCGCATCGGTCGGTCCGGCTGCCGGGGCAGTCCGGGTGTTGTCTTGGGAACTTTCAGGGGCGGCCTGCCGCTGCAGCGCCTCGGCGGCGGCCCGCAGGTTCGCATGGCTGTAGACGAAGGTCCGTGGCACAGGTCGGCCGGACGCCCGGCCGATCGCCTGGGCGAACTCGACCGCCATCAGCGAGTCGATGCCGAGCGACAGGAGCGGCGCGTCGGGGTCGAGCAGCTCGGGCCGTGCGACGCCGACGATCGGCGCCAGCAGCGCCTGCAGCCCGGCGATGTCCAGGCTGGCCCGGGCTGTGCCCGGAGCATCCTGGCCGGTCCCGCCATAGACGGCCCAGTCGATGTCGACCACGGCGCGCTGCGCAAAGGGTGTCGCCAGCAGTTCCGGCAGGGCTGCCACCAGGGCGTCCGGATCGAGCCGGCCGATGCCGTGATGCTGCCAGACCTCGTGCGCACGTTCGCCCATGCGCTGGCCGATGCCCGCGTCGACCGGGCCGAGATTGAGGCTGAGTCCAGCCAGGCCCATGGCCCGCCGCTCCTGCGCCAGCCGGTCGAGCACCGCGTTCGCCGCGGCATAGGCGCCCTGGCTGGCCGAGGGCAGCAGGCTCACGATCGAGGAGAACAGGACGAAATGGTCGAGCCGGTCATGGCCGGGCCACCGCCCGGATGTCAGGCGATGCAGGACCAGGGCACCGCCGGCCTTGGCGTCCAGCACCCTTGCGATCCGCTGCACGTCCAGGCCGGTGACCGGTCCGT
>NZ_WUJP01000979.1 GCF_009806515.1 Geminicoccus flavidas
CTCGGCCACGCGGTCGACATGCGCCGCTTCCTGCCGCCGTCCCTGGCCGGGGAAGCCTGGCTCGCCCTGTCCCATCTGGAGACGGGATTGCCAGCTGCCGCCCCGTTCTGGGAGCGAGCCCGGGCGGCGAGCGACTTGGTGCGCACCGCGCTTGCATCGGGTGCGGCCAGCGCGGCGCTGGCCGAACTGCCCCTGACCCTGGCCGGTGCCCGGATCGCCCAGCCGGCACCTCCGCCGCTCACCATCAGCAATGGCGGGCGCCAGGATCTTCCGGCCGGCAGTCATGGCCGTGCCACTTGGTACATGGCGCTGGCCGGGGCCAATGCCGGCGCCCCGGTGCTGGCGGCGAGCGGTACTGGGGAAGCGCTGCTGCTCGCGAGCGTCACGCCGGCGAGCCGGCCGCCTCTGGCGCTGGACCGGCTGGTGGAGAAGCTGACGGCGTCCGCCTCAGCCTAAGCCCATCTTTTCCAGCTGTTCCTCGGCCCCCTTGCTGATCGCCACGTGCGGCTGGCGCACCTTGCGGGTGATCAGGGTGTACACCACCGGCACCACGAACAGTGCCAGGAGCGTGCCGACCATGAGGCCGCCCACCAGGACCAGCCCGATATTCATCCGGCTGGCGGCACCGGCGCCGGTGGCGAACAGGAGCGGCACCGAGCCCAGCACCATGGCGAGCGTGGTCATCAGGATCGGGCGCAGGCGCAGGGCTGCGGATTCGACCACCGCATCACGCAGTTCCACGCCGCGGTCGCGGAGCTGGTTGGCGAACTCGGTGATCAGGATGCCGTGCTTGGCGATCAGGCCCACCAGGGTGATGAAGCCGATGCCGCTGTAGACGTTGAGCGAGCCACCGAACAATGCCAGCGCCACGATGGCGCCCGCGATCGAGAGCGGGACCACCAGCAGCACGATGCAGGGGTCGCGGAAACTCTCGAACTGCGCGGTGAGCGTCAGGAAGATGAACACGATGCCCAGCAGGAACACCGCGCCGTCAGCGGCATTGGCCTGCTTCAGCTGGCGCGAGGCACCGTTGTAGTCGATCTGCATGCCGGGCTCGAGCTCGGCCTGGGCCAGCGCGGCCAACCGGTCCAGGGCGGAGCCGGTGCTGAAGCCCTGGCCGGCATCGGCGGAGATCTGCGCGGAGGCCAGCTGGTTGAAGCGCGGCAGGAAACTGGCACCGGCGCTGGTCTCGACGCTCACGAAGGTGTCGAGCGGCACCAGCCGTCCATCCCCTGCCCGCACGCCGACCAGGCCGATGCTTTCCGGCCGCTCGGCAAACGCGCGCTCCAGCTCGAGCTGGATCTTGTAGAGCTCGCCCTGCCAGGAGAAGCGGTCCACGTCGTAGCCGCCGAACAGCATGCGCAGGGCACCCGCGATCGACTGCACGTCCACGCCGCGGTCCGCCGCCAGCGCCTCGTCGACCTCCAGCTCGATCTGCGGAAGGTCGAAGCTCAGGTCGACCGATGGCGCGCTGATGGCGGGGTCGTCTTGCACTTTGGCCAGGATCCGGTCAGCGACCCGGGCCAGCGCCTCATAGCCCATCGGCCCCTTGATCACGAGCTGGAGCGGCTGCGCCTGGGCACCGCTCAAGGGATCGGGCGGGATCAGCGTGGTGCCGAGCCCAGCGATCCCGCCGAGCTGGGCTCGGATCGATTCGCCGATCTCCCTGGCCGAGCGCAGGCGCTCCTCCCAGTCCTTCAGGAGCAGGAAGGCATAGCCCTGGTTGGAGGCGGGGATGCCCAGGATGATCAGGGAGCCGCTCTTCTCCGGCACGGTGTCGAACACCTTCTCCACCGCGGCGGCATGCCGGACCAGATAGTCGGCGGTGGCGTTGGTGGGCGCGTCGAGCTGAACCAGAAGATAGCCCTCGTCCTCGGCCGGCGCGAACTCGCCCTGCAGCGTGCTGCCGGCAAGTCCGCCCACGGCCAGGACAGTGATCGCGAGGAGGCCCACCGTGAGCCGTGAGCCCAGGAGGCGGCGCAGCAGCCCCCGATAGCGGTGCACGAGCCAGTCGAAGCCGCGATCGATGGCACGCGAATAGAAGTTGCTCCGGGTCGGGCGCAGCAGGCGCGAGCACATCATCGGTGACAGGGTGCGCGAGATGACGCCCGAGATCAGCACCGCCACGGCGAGTGTGAGGCCGAACTCGCGGAACAGGGCACCCAGCATCCCAGGTGCCAGGCCGATCGGGATATAGAGGGCCGCCAGCGTAATCGTGGTGGCGACGATGGCAAAGCCGATCTCCGCACTGCCGACAAAGGCCGCATCCACCGGGCTCAGGCCCTCGTCGATGTGCCGCTGGACGTTCTCGACATCGACGATCGCATCGTCGACCACCAGGCCGATCGCCAGGATGAAGGCCAGCAGGGTGAAGGTGTTGAAGCTGAACCCGACGAAATAAATGAAGACGACCGTGGTCAGCAGCGAGAGCGGGATGGTCACCAGCGTGATCAGCGAGGAGCGCAGCGAGCCCAGGAAGGCGAACACCACCAAGATCACCAGGCCGATCGCGATCAGCAGGGAGTCGCGCACCTCGTCCAGCGAGGCGCTGATCGACAAGGTGGTGTCGAAGGCTACGGCGATCTGCACGTCGGGCGGCAGCACCGCCTGGATCTGCGGGATGGCATCGCGCAATGCCTGGGCCAGCACCAGCGAGTTGGCGGTGGACTGGCGCATGATGCCCAGTGCCACGGCCGACTGGCCGTTGATCCGCACCCGGGTCGTGCTGTCCTCGCCGGTGATCCGCACGTCGCCGACATCGCTGAGGCGCACCGCCTGATCGCCGCTGCGCCGCACCACCACCTCGGCCACCGAACCCACCGGATCGTCGGTCGCGCCGAGCTGGATGCTGGTGCGGCCGCTCTCGCTGGCGACATCGCCGGCCGGCACGTCGGTGTTGCGCTGCTGGATGGCGGCGGCGATGTCGCTGGCGCTCACCCCCATCGCCTGGAGGTTGGTAGGATCGACCGTGACCGCCATGACCGGCCGCCGGTCGCCGATCACCTGGATGCTGCCGACACCCTGGACCGTCGAGAGCTGCGGCACCACCACCCGGGCAGCGAGGTCGCTGAGGTCGACCTCCGACATGGTCTCGCTCGCGAGCGACAGGTAGAGCACCGGCACGTTGTCCAGGCTCAGCCGCGAGATCACCGGCCGTTCAGCCTCCGCCGGCAGCTGACCCAGGATCTGGCTGATCGCCGACTGGACCTGATTGGCGGCGCCCACTGAATCGACGCCGAACTGGAAGGTGACCTGGACCGAGCTCAGCCCCGCCTCGCTGCGCGAGATCACCGTGTCGACATTGCCGACCGTGGCGACCGCCTGCTCGATCGGCACGGTGATCCGGCTGGCAATCTGCTCGGGCGCCCCGCCCGGCAGGGCGGTCACGATCTGGATGAGCGGGATGTCGAAGCGCGGCAGGTCGCGGATCTCGACCTGGGTGAGCGCGAACAGGCCGAGAATGGCCGGGATCAGGCTCACCACGATGGTGAGTGCGGGGCGGCGGATCCAGACCGCCGAGATGTTCATGAACTGGATGCCGTTTCGAGCGCCACGGCATCACCGTCGCGCAGCCGGAATTGGCCGGACGTGACCACTTGGTCGCCGGCCGAGAGCCCGCGCGTGATCTCCACGCCAGCCGGGCCGCGGATGCCGGTCTCGACGGGAACCAGCCGCGCCTTGCCGTCCACCAGCTTGTAGACCTCCGCACTGGTGAGCCGCTGGACCAGTGCCTCCTCGGGCACCACCACGGCCTCGCGCGGTGCGCCGGTGGCGAGCGCCAGGCTGCCGAACAGGCCGGGCAGCAGTTGCTCGCCGGCACCGTCCAGCTTGGCGCGGACCGCAAAGCTGCGGGTCTCCGGGTCGATCACCGAGGAGACGAAGGATACGGTGCCCGTGAACGACTGGCTCGTGGCGCTGCTGCGAAAGCTGACCGCTGCCCCTGGCCGGATCCGGGCGAGCTGCCGCTCGGGCACATGGAAGTCGGCGGCGACCTCGCCCGGGTCGACCAGGTCGATCATCGCCGTGCCCGGCGTCACGTACTGGCCGAGTGCCACCTGATGGCGCTCAAGCCGGCCGGTGAAAGGCGCCTTGATCGTCAGGAGGTCGAGATTGAGCTGCTTGAGCTGTGCGTCGACCTCCGCCTCGACCAGGTCCGCGCGGCTGGCAGCGAGCGACACCTGCGCCAGAAAGCCCTCGCGCTGCAGGGTCCGGTCGCGCTCCAGCTTGGCCCGGTTCTGCTCGACCCGGCCTTTGGCCAGCGCCAGCTCGGCCTGGGCGCTGCGGTCGTCGAGCCGGTAGATCGCTTGGCCGGCCGTCACCTCGGCACCGTCGGGCACCAGGATCTCGATGATGTGGCCGCTGGTATAGGGCGAGACGGTGATGCGCCGGAGTGCCGTGAGGCTGGCGACGAAGGTCAGCTCCGGCTGGACCGTCTGCGTCCTGGCTTCCGCAGCGGTCACGGAGACCGGTGCGGCCACGACCGGGGTGGTGGCGGCCGAGTGGCGCAGCGGGTCGAAGCGATAGAAGGCGGCACCTGCCATGCCCAGGCAGAGCAGGACGATGAACAGCCAGCCCTTCCACGACAGGCGCGGCCCACGCTCGGCAGACGCCTGCGGCAGCGGCAGTTCAGCCATCTATCTCGAAATCCGCACGTCCAGCCAACGAGGGGAGACGGCTGGCCGCTCCAGGGCGGGCGGCCAGCCCATCACTCAATCGTCATCGTCGTCATCGTCGTCATCGCCGTCGAACAGCCCGCCCAGGCTGGGCTCCTGGCGGACCACGATCACGACGCGCTGGGCGCTGGCCTGGATGACGCCTTGCTCCTCGAGATCAGCGAGCGCGTCCTCGACCTTCTCCATCAGGCGGCCTTCGCCGCGGCGCAACTGGCGCACGCGCCGGCGGCTGTGCTCGCCCATGTCGATGATGACGGTCTCGCTCGTCGGCTCCGGCGGCGGCTCGACCTGCTTCTTCTCGATGACGGTGGTTTCGGCCATCGTTGCTTCTCCTGATCCAGCTTGGCGGCGGCGGGCAGGCCCGACGTCAGTCACGGCCACGGAAGATGTAGCGCGGCTTCGACTTGCGGATCGACCTGGTGACATTGTCCGACAGGTCCTTGATCCAGCCGTCCCGCTTCCTGCTGTTCGAGCGCTCGTGGCGGCCCAGATATTCGTTGAGCAGCCGCGCCTCGAACTTGATCGCCCGCCGCAGCACCCGCTCGATCGGCCGGAGCAGCGGCGACTGCTTCTTGCGGCGATACTCGCCCTCGCTCTCGTAGCGCTCCCTGGCGACCAGCCGGCCATACTGGTCGCGTTGCAGGACGGTCACCCGGATGCCGTCGTCATCGTCGTAGCGCGAGCCACGGTCGGCGTCGTAGACCCGACGCCTGGGCTGGTCGCCACCCAGGACGACGACCCGGCGGATGTCCTTGTCGAGCTTGATTGCCATGGTGAGGTGACGCCCCTGCGCGTTAGGATATGGCAAGCCGCAGCATAAGACGTATCATGAGCGGTCCGCGGGTGAAACCTGAAATTTCCAGAATTGTCGCTGTGGAGGTCTGGTTCTGCAGCGTCGACGACCTGGACAGCGTAGATCACGACCATCTTTGGACGTTGCTGAGTCCAGATGAGCAGGCCCGCAATCGCCGCTTCCTGGTTGAATACCCGCGCCGCCTGCACGCCGCCGCCTATGCCCTCGCCCGCCATGCCATCGGCAGCCGGCTGGGCTTGCCACCCGCAGCACTGCGATTCGACCGTAGTCTCGGCGGCCGGCCATTTCTCGCTCACCCGACAGGCGCGCTCGACTTCAACCTCGCCCACGGCGGCGGCCTTTCGGTATGCGCCCTGGCGGACGGATGCCGCGTCGGCGTGGATGTGGAGCCGGCGGATCGGCCGGAACTGAGCCTGGAGCTGCTGGACGGGCTGCTGGCGCCGGGCGAGCGGGATCGCGTCACAGCACGGCAGGGTGAGGCGCGTCAGGAGGCTCTGGTGGCCTTGTGGACCGGCAAGGAAGCGATCGCCAAAGCTCATGGCGGCGGCCTGTCCCTGCCGCTGGACCGGCTGGCCGTGCCGGAAGGCGATGGGCCGGTGACAATGACGGCAATCCCGGGCGCGCTGCCGCCGGTCTGGCGGCTGCACCGCCTGCGGCCGGATCTGCGGCATCGGGTGGCACTGGCCCTGGCGCTCGCCCCGGATGCGCCCGCGTCGATCCGTGTCCACGACGCAACCCATGTCTTCAGGGGTCGCCGGCCTCCGGCAGCATCGGCAGGATCTGCCTGAGATAGGGGGCCAGCCCCAGCTCCGGCTGCCATTGCCTGGGATAGCCCAGCGACACTTCCTCGAAGCGGATGCCGTCGAGCCAGTGCCGGCCGCGGACATGGAGATGGCCATGGACGCAGACGATCGCACCGAACCGCTGCGGCCAGACCCTGGTCGCGCGCGTGCCGCACCAGGGGGCGAAACGGGGTACCCGCGGAATCCGCACGAGATCCTCGCGGAGCGGCCAGTGGCTCACCAGCACGCGCGGCATGTCCGCCGCCAGTGCCGCAAGCCGGCGTTCGG
>NZ_WUJP01000980.1 GCF_009806515.1 Geminicoccus flavidas
TCAGCGCCAGCCGCTCCTGGCACCAGTCGACCCGGGAGCCGTGCGGGTCCGGATGGAGCAGGACCTCGTCCACCGGATGGATGTCCGCCTCCCCTGCCCAAGCCACCACCTGCTCCGGCGTCATCCCGGCCGGGGCGAAGCTGTAGTCGTAGAGGGTGAAGATCGGCACGATCCGGACCGGGCCGCCTGGGCCGTCCCACACCGGCGGCGGATCCTCAGGTGTCAGCACGCCATGGCTGCGCGCCAGCTCGACCAGGCCCCGGTAGCGCTCTGCACCCCGCAGCCCGCCATCCTCCCCGGGCAGCGACCATAATTCATGGTTGCCGGGCACCCAGATCACCCGGGCGAAGCGCCGGCAGAGCGCGGCGAAGCCCTCGCCGATCCGCCCGAAGCTCTCGGCGACGTCGCCGGCCACGATCAGCCAGTCCTCGGGATAGCTGCCGAGCGCTGCCAGCGCGTCGCGGTTGGTCGGGCTGCCGAGATGCAGGTCGCTGATGGCGAGAAGTCGCATGCACGTCCGTCGGTTGCGGCGGTCCGCCCGCCCTGATTATCTGCCGGCCATGCCGGTGACGCTATTCCATCCGCTCGCAGCCGAAAACCTGGCTGACCCCTACCCCGCCTATGCCCGGCTGCGGGAAACGGCACCGGTCGCCTGGTCGTCCGCCCCGGTGCCGGGCTTCTGGGGGTTCTGGTTCGTCAGCCGCCACGCCGATGTCGCGGCCGGGCTAAAGGACCAGCGGTTCGGGCGGGAGATCGCGAAGCTGCTGCCGCCGGGCGCCCTGCCGCCGGTGCCGGCGCACGAGCGGCCGCTCATGGCGATGATCCAGCACTGGATGCTGTTCAAGGACCCCCCGGACCATGCGCGGCTGCGCCGGCTGGCGGCCCCGGTGTTCGCGCCGCGGGCCGTCGCCGACCAGCGTGCGTCGATCGCGGCCCTGGCGGAGCGGATGGTCGACCGGCTGCCGGCCGGCACCACGGTGGACGTGGTGGGCGAGCTGGCCTACCCGCTCGCGATCGACGTGGTCAGCGAACTCCTGGGCGTGCCCGAGGGCGACCGGCCGCTGATCCGCGACTGGGTGCGCGCCATCACCGCCGCCCTGGACGTCATCCGCACCGAGGCCAGCATCCGCACCGGTGCCGCGCAGGCGGTCGAGCTGCAGGCCTATTTCGCCGACATCGTCGAGATGCACCGCCGCAGGCCGCGCAGCGACCTGCTCGACCTCCTGATCGAGGCACGCGACGGCGGCGAGCGCCTGAGCGAGGAGGAACTGCTCTCGGCCTGCATCCTGTTCCTGTTCGCCGGGCACGAGGCCTCGGCTCAGCTGGTCGCCAACGGCCTGCTGGCCCTGGCCGGCGAACCTGAGGCCTATGCCCGGCTGCGCCGGGACGACGTCGCCATGCCCACCGCCATCGCCGAGCTCCTGCGCTTCACCAGCCCACAGCAGATCGCGTTCCGCTACGCGCTGGAAGATGCCGAGCTGGCCGGGGTCGCGATACGCAAGGGGCAGACGGTGGGCTTCGGCTTAGGCGCCGCCAACCGCGACCCACGCGTGTTCCCTGAGCCGGATCGGCTCGACCTGGACCGTGAGGCGGCACGCCAGCTCGCATTCGGCAGCGGCATCCACAGCTGCATCGGCGCGCCGCTCGCCCGGCTGGAGGCGG
>NZ_WUJP01000981.1 GCF_009806515.1 Geminicoccus flavidas
GACTGACCTTTGCCGCCATCGCCCGGCGGCTGCCGAGGCTGGAGGTGCGCAGCCTGGAACGGCAGGACGGCGTGATCGTGCGTGGCTTGGCGCGGCTCGATCTGGCGCTCTGATCCGGAAAATTCGCAGTCCGAGGGTGAGTTTTCGACTGGAACTGTGGCCGCTCGCTGGTTTCCACCTGTCCCTTCACCGGATCAGGCGATGGACGGGCGATGAACGAGCGGCGGCTGTTCCCCAACCCGTTGCTGCTGAGCCTGCTGCTGGGCCTGTACCTGGGCACAGGCAGCGCATCGGCCCAGCAGACCCTCGATGCCGCCCTGGTCGAGGCCTACCTGAGCAACCCGGACCTCGCCGCCGAGCGCGCCGCACTGCGCGCGACCGATTCGCGGGTGGCGCAGGCCCGCGCCGGCTATTACCCGAGCCTCACCGCGACCCTGCAGGGCCAGCTTACCCGCGGCAAGCAGACGAGCGCCTTCGAGTTCCCCTCCGCCCCCGGCTTCGACTTCACCCAGTACGAGGAGCTGCTGGAAACCCAGGACGCCGATGCCACCTTCGCCACGCTGGCGCTCAAGCAGAACCTGTGGGCCGGCGGCGGCACCCAAGCGCGGCTTGAGGGTGCAGAGCGTCGGGTGCGCGCCGGGCAGGCCAACCTTTTGTCCGTCGAGCAGAACGTGCTGCTGAACGCCGCCACGGCCTATGTCGCCACCTGGCGCGACCGGCTGCTGATCGGGGAGGCCCAGGCCAATCTCGACCGGCTGACGCGGCAGCTCGCGGCGACGGAGCGTCGCTTCGAGCTGGGCGAGGTCGCCCAGACCGACCTGATCCAGGCCCGCTCCCGCCTGGCCCGCGCCAGCGCCGACCGCGATCAGGCCCGCGCCGACTTGGCCCGCTCCGAGGCCATGTTCGAGCAGGTCATCGGCCCGCTCCCCGAGCGCCTTGCCGATCCCGCACCGATCGCGAACCTGCCGGACGATCTGGACACGGCCTATGCCCTGGCGGAGCTGAACCCGGACATCCGCCGCGCCGGCCTGGAAGTGGACGCCGCCCGCGCCGACACCGACGCCGCCTTTGCCGGCCTGCTGCCGAGCATCGACCTCGTGGGCCAGCTCAACTACGCCAACGACCCGAACCCGACCTTCTACGACCAGCAGAGCGCCCAGGTCGGCGTCACCCTGACCGTGCCCCTGTTCCAGGGCGGTGCCGCCGCGGCGCAGGTCCGCGAAACCAGGCACACGGTGCGCCAGCTCGAGAACCAGCGGCTAGCCGTGGGCCACCAGATCCGACGCGACATCCGCACCTACTGGACCGCGGTGGACGCGGCCAGCTCGGCGATCGGCGCCTACGAGATGGAAGCGGAAGCCAATGCGCTGGCGCTGCGCGGCGTGGAGCGCGAATCCAACCTCGGATTGCGCACCGTGCTGGACGTGCTGGACGCCCAGTACGACCTGTTCCGCTCCCGCTCCAACCTGGTCCGAGCCCGTGCTTCCGCCGTCACCGCCAGCTTCCAGCTCAAGGCGGCCCTGGGCCAGCTCACCGTCTCCTCCCTCGACCTCCCGGTCCAGCCCTACAACCCCGAGATCAACTACGAGATCGAGCGGGTCCGGCTGTTTGGCCTGGGCGGTGATTGAACGCACCTTCAGGCGGGGTCCAATTCCGAACGGGATGATCCTTCCAGGCGGCTGCTCATCAAACGGCAGATCGTCATGCGGCCGTGCCGTCCAAAGCAACCTCCCGTCTCGGTCCCGCAGTGGCCGAATAAACTACAGCTTGCGCAGCGAGTGTTCACAGACGAAGGTTCTCAGTCAACGCTGGACAGCAGGCGGCACTTTTTTGCGGGTGCACGACCGAAGGAACCGCACTTGCTCTGAAGTGATGTAGTGGCAGCGGTCACTAGCAGATTATAGTGCAAGTTGTAGCTTGGCCGGGCGTCTGCGCGGTCGCCCGATGCACTGACGGATCGGCACCACTGCCTCAGTCAGGGGCTCGA
>NZ_WUJP01000971.1 GCF_009806515.1 Geminicoccus flavidas
CCTCGACGACTGCCGCCGCATGGAACACGCCACGCAGCGGATGCTCGGGCGTGTCGATCCGGCGGACCAGGGCCGCCATTGCCGCCTCGTCGCAGAGGTCGGCCTGGACCGCCAGGTCGTTGGGCACCGGTGGCGGCTCGGCCAGGTCGGCCATCGCCACGAGTGCCGCACCCTCGGCCGCCAGCCAGCGCGCGATCCGCTGGCCGAGGGCGCCGGCGGCACCAGTGACGAGATAGCTGGCGCGCGGCTCGATCCGCACACGGGGCGGCTCGCGCAGGACCAGGACGCTGCGGCCGGTGCCCTCGCCCACCGCGGCGATCGCCTCGGCCAGGTCGGTGCGCGCCACCGGGCGGCAGGGCAGCGTTGGAAACGTGTCGAGCCTGCCCAGGCAGGCGGCACGCACCGCGTCGGGTTGCCTGTCCAGGTCGAAGCCGTGCGCGCCGGTCCCGGTCAGGTCGACGATCCGCCTGGCCGGCAGTTCCTCGGCCAGCGCCGGACCGAATGCCCCGATCGCCAGGTCGACGGGAGCCAGCAGCCAACTGGCCCGGTCGCGGCTGTCGGTCAGTGTCTCCAGGCCGAGTGACTGCAGGGCAGGCTGCTTTGCCGGGCTGGCGGTAGCATGCACGGTTGCACCGGCGGCACGTGCGACCTCGACGGCCGCAAGGCCGGTGGCACCGGCGGCCTGATGCACCAGCACCGTCCTGCCGGGTTCCACCTCCCCGCAGGCGGCCAGGGCGGTGGCATAGGCCAGCGGCATGGCCGCTGCCGCTACGAGATCCATCAGAGGGGCCCGCCGGACCAGGCCTGCGGGGACCAGCACTTGGTCGCACAGGGCCGGCTGCGCCAGTGCCACCACCGCATCGCCAGGCAGGAGGCCGGTCACCCCGGCGCCGGTAGCCCGCACGGTCCCGGCCAGGTCGGCGCCGAGCGGCAGGTCGGCCGGGCGCAGGCCCAGCGCCACCAGCCGGTCGCGGAAGTTCAGGCCGGCTGCCACCACCTCGACCAGGACATGGCCGGCCGGCACCTCGCCCACCGGCTCGTGCGGCTCCCAGCCGATCTGCGGTGGCGCGCCCGTGGCATGCAGAACGGCGCGGGCGGGCGGGCCGGCTTCGGTGCCGGCCATCGGGCGCAGCCGCCGCGCGAGGCGGCGGCCATGGCGCCATGCCACCTCGCGCGCATCCGAAGCGCGGCATTCCAGCGCCAGCAGGTCGGCCTGGGCCGCAACCGGCCTCGCCGGGTCGAGATCAACCAGCCGGCAGGTGCGCTCGGGCTGCTCGGCGGCGATCGCCTGGGCCAGTCCCCACAAGGCGGCACCGCCAAGGCTGCCCGGCCATTCCACGCCGCGGCCGGTCGCGACTGCGCCCTGGGTGGCGATCAGCAGCCGGCCGCGCACCCCTTCCAGGCCGCGCACCAGCTCGCCAAGCCAGGCGGTGGCAGCCTTCGGCTCCAGCTCCGGGGCGATCGCCAGCAGGAGCGGGCCGGCGCCTGCCTGGAGCAGGCTGCGGGCCTGTTCGACCGAGTCGGCCGCGGGCCAGGGCAGGTCGTCTCTGCCGAAGACAGCGGTTGGCGCACCGGGCGATGCGGGCGGTGCCAGCCGCTCCCACACGATTTCCTGGCCGAACCGCTCGAGCAGGCTCTGCCGCCGGGCGAACCGCGCCC
>NZ_WUJP01000972.1 GCF_009806515.1 Geminicoccus flavidas
CTTCCACCAGCGCCAGCGCTTTGCCGTCGGCGCCGAGCACGCCGAAATCCGCGGTGTTGGTGCCGCCACCACCGTCCCGGATCCGGAGCCAGACCCGATCCGCCATGGCATCCGGTGCCGCACGGCACAAGCCAGCGCAGCCGGCCAGCATGGGCGGGCGGCGCTCGACATCGGGCGCCAGCGCATAGAGGAGCTGGGCCGCAGCCTCGATGACGCCCGGCTCCCCCAGCGTCAGGCCGGGCAGGAGTGTGCCGGTGGCGCAGTCGTCGCCATGGACGCGGATTTCCGCCAGGCAGCGTGCCTGTGGGCCGTAGCGGAAGCCTGCGGCCTCGATGCGGCGATAGAGCTGGTCGGCACTCAGCCTGGTCCCACCGGACGAAGGCAGTGCTGGCGGTGCCAGAGCAGACCCGGCGGCGACACGCGCCGCCAGATGGATGATCCAGCTGGCGCCTGCCGCGTCCCGGCTCTCGAGCAGCGTCTCGCCGCCCGCCTGGCGCCAGCGGATCTCACGGGGTGCCTCGACCTGGAGCGGCTGCTCGAAGCGCATCGACTCCAGGCGGCCCGCCTGCGGCAGCAGGTGCAGCAGCACGCCCAGATGGGCGAGCCCACCCGTGCCGGCCAGGAGCGGATCGTCCGGATGCAGCAGCCGCGCAGGGGCACGCGCCCCGGGCAACGGGAAGCGCTGGCGGCGGAAGACTGGCGGCGGGAGGGCCGGCCGGGTGTTCCCGGCAGCCGGCGGGACCCGCTCCAGCACCAGATGGGCATTGCTGCCGCTGAACCCGAACGAGCTGACGCCGACGCGCGCGATGCCCGGCACCGGCCGGGTCGGGACCTGGAAATCCAGGCCGGGCGTGCGGATCTCCGGGTTCAGGCGCTGGAAATGGAGATTGGGCGGTGCGGTGTCGTGGAGGAGCGCCAGGACCGCCTTGATCAGGCCGGCCATGCCGGCCGCGGCCTCGGCATGGCCGATCACGCTCTTGACCGTGCCGACCAGGAGCGGCCGGCTGCGCCCGGCGAACACGCCGGCCAGCGCCTGCGCCTCGATCACGTCGCCCAGCGGCGTGCCGCTGCCATGGGCCTCGATCAGGTCGATCGCGTCGGGGGCGAGGTCGGCATCGGCGAGGGCCGCCCGGATCACCGCCATCTGGGCCGGGCCGTTGGGCGCGGTGAGGCCGGCACTACGGCCATCCTGGTTGACCGCCGAGCCGCGGATCACCGCGTGGACCCGGTCGCCCTGCGCTTCGGCATCGGCCAGACGGCGCAGCACCACCACGCCCACGCCTTCCGAGCGGCCATAGCCGTCCGCGGCGGCATCGAAGCTCTTGCAGCGGCCGTCCTTCGCCAGCATTCCGGCCTCGGCGAAGCTTTGGCTGAGTTCCTCCGACAGCATCAGGCTGACCCCGCCGACCAGCGCCAGGTCGCACTCGCCGGCACGCAGGGCCCGGACGGCCAGATGCGCCACGGTGAGGGAGGAGGAGCAGGCCGTGTCGACCGTGAGGCAGGGCCCCTTCAGGTCCAGCGCGTAGGCGATCCGGCCGGCGGCGACGGCGGGGCTGGTGCCGCTGCCATAGAAGCGGTCGACGCCGCCAGCGAGCGTGCGGCGGGCGAAGTCGTTGGTGGCGAGGCCGACGAACACGCCGGTGCGGCTGCCACGCAGGCTCGCCAGATCGACGCCGGCATCGGCGAGCGCCTGCCAGCTCGTCTCCAGCAGGAGGCGGTGCTGGGGGTCCATCGCCTGCGCCTCGCGCGGCGTGATCTCGAAGAAGGCCGGGTCGAAGCCCTCCACATCGTCGAGGAAGCCGCCCTGCGGCGGGCCGTCGGTGGCGGCGCGCCCGGGCGGCACCGGCCCGATCGGGTCGCGGCCAGCCAGGAGCATGTCCCAGAACGCGCGGGGATCGTCGGCGCCGCCGGGAAAGCGGCAGGCCATGCCGATGACCGCGACCGGCGGGCGCAGCTCGCCCTGAAGCGAGGCGAGCCGGCCCTTCAGGCTGCGGATCTCCAGAAGGGCGCGCTTGAGCAGTTCGCGCGTGTCGGGCGTGGGCTCGCTCAAGCAGGCGTCTCCAGCTCGCTCGCGAGCAGGGCGGCGAGATCGTCCTCCACGAGCCGGTCCAGCTCGTCACTCTCGGGGAAGAGCAGCCCGTCCAGATGCGAAGCCAGCGCCTCCAGGGTCGGGTAGTCGAAGGCCAGGCTGGCGGGCAGGTCCAGCCCCAGGGCCTGCGCCAGCTCGTTGCGGAAACTCACCGCCAGGAGCGAATCCAGGCCCAGCTCGCGCAGGGCCCGCCCGCGGTCGAGCCGCGTCCCTTCGGCAAAGCCCAGCAGACGGCAGGCCATCTCGCCGAGCGCGCCGGTCAGCAGGTCGATGCGCCCATCGGCCGGTGCCTCCTCCAGCCGCGCGCGCAGGCCCGTCGCGGCAGGTGCGCGCTCTGCCGGTCGCTCGTCCTGCCGGTCCATCACCAGGGTCAGGCCTCCACCTTCCGCCAGCGCCACCAGGGCGGCGGCGGCGGCCGCGTCGGGCGGCATGGCCCGGTAGCCTGTCGCCAGCAGCCGGTCGCGGTGCAGCGGGGTGAGTGCGGCGAACATGCCGCCCTGCCAGGGGCCGAAGGCCAGCACCGTGGCCGGCAGGCCGCTGGTACGGCGCGCCCGGGCCAGGCCTTCCAGCCAGGCATTCGCGGCAGCATAGGCGGCCTGGCCGGCGGCACCGGTATGGGCGACCGTGGAGGACACCAGCACGAACGCGTCGAGCTGGCGGTGGCGGGTCAGCGCGTCCAGGTGGCGGGCACCCTCCAGCTTGGCGTGGAAGGTGGCGGCGATGCCCGCGTCGTCGAGGCGGGCGAGCGGCGCGTCCTGGACGACACCAGCGGCATGGACGACGCCCCGCAGGTCCGGCAGGTCATCCAGCAGGCACGCCACGGCGGCCCGGTCGCCGATATCGAGCGCCACGGTCTCGAAGTCGCTTTCGGGCTGGGGCCGGCGGCCGGCCAGGACGATGCGCGTGGCCCCCTGTCCCCGGAGCATCCGGGCAAGTGCGCTGCCCACGGCGCCGGTCCCGCCGGTGACCAGCCAGGTGCCGCCCTGGATGCGGTGCCCCGGCCAGACCAGCACCGTCTTGCCGACCGTACGGCCCTGCGCCAGGGCGGCGAATGCTTCGCCCGCGGCGGCCGGACCTGCCTCACTGCGCGGCAGCGGCTGGATGATGCCGGCGGCAAGCAGGTCCAGGATCTGGCCCATCCGGCTGCGGAACCAGGCAGGATCGGCAGCCAGCGGCTGCTCCAGGTCGTAGCTGAAGTGTTGGGCACCGGGCGGAAGGGCTGGTGCTGGCGCATTGCCGAGCTCGATGAAGCTGCCGCCCTCGCGCAGCAGGCCGGCGGACGCTGCCGCGGTGGCGCTGCCAAAGGCATGCAGCACGAGGTCGATGTCAGCACCGCCGCTCCACTCCCGCACGGCGGCGACGAAGCTCGTGTCGCGCGAGGAGGCGGTAGCCTCGGCACCGAGGCGGCGTGCCCAGGCCTGCTTGCCCGGGCTGGTGGTGGCGAAGATCCGGGCACCCCGCCAGCGGGCGAGCTGGATCGCCGCCATGCCGACCCCGCCGGCACCGGCATGGATCAGGACACGCTGGCCCGGCTGCAGCTGGGCCAGCTCGATCAGCCCGTGCCAGGCGGTGAGGAAGGCGATTGGCAGGGTGGCGGCGGCTTCCGGCAGGAGCCCGTCCGGCAGGCGGATGCAGCGGCTGGCCGGCAGGGTGAGCTGGCTGGCATGGGCACCGCTGGCGAACAACAGAACCCGGTCGCCGGGCGCCAGATCCTGGACGCCTGCCCCGACCAGGATCACCTCGCCGGCCGCCTCCAGACCCAGCGCGTCGCCAGCGACCCGACCCAGGGCGGTCAGCGTGTCCTTGAAGTTCAGGCCGCTCGCCAGGATGCGGACTTGCACCTCGCCCTCACCCGGCGGACGCGGCTCGGATGGCGCCAGTTCCAGTGCTTCCAGCCTGCCGGCCGTGCCGGCGCGCAAGTGATGAGCGCCATCCATGGACGGCGGCAGGCGGTGGAGTTCCGGCAGGTAGGGAGTGCCGCCGCGCAGCGCCAGGCACGGGTGGTCGGACAGCAGCCGGTCCGGCAGGCGATCCTCCGCAGGGTCCAGGTCGAGCCAGGTACAGCGCAGCTCTGGATGCTCGGCGGCAATGGTCGCCACCAGGCCGGCCAGGATGGCGGCTGCCGGCGGTTCGGCCGGCAGGACCGGCGGAGCTGCCGCGGCACCACGGCTCACCAGCAGGAGACGCGGCGGGTGCGCCCGGCCGGCGAGCGACCGGACCAGTTCGGCCGTCTCGCGAAGGCAGGAGCGCGGGTCTGCTGCCGTCATCGGCCGCAGATCGATCACGCCTGCCGCATCCTCCGGCACCTGACTGGGGCCCCGGGTCAGGACATGCCAGCCCGGGCAGGGCAGGGCGAGGTCGTCCGGGGTCGGGCGCCAGCGCAGCTCGTGCAGCCAGTTCCAGTGCCGGCTGCCGATCCGGCGAAAGCGCAGGCGCGAGAACCACGCCACCGTCTGACCGTCCGGGCCCAACAGCCAAGCCTCGCCCGTCGCATCCTCCCGGTCGAGCCGCACGAGCCGGGCGCGGCAATGGCTGGCAGTGCCGCCGGCCCAGCCGAACCCGCCAATCGCGGCGGGAAGCCAGGTTTCCTCCTGCGGCAGGAGCGAGGTCAGGGTCTGCAGGGCATGGTCGAGCAGCGCCGGGTCCGGCTGGAGAGCCGTAGCCGCAGGCGGCGCCGCCAGCTCCGCTTCGGCCAAGTCGCCACCGCGGTGCAGTGTCCGGATCCGGCAGAAGGCGCTGCCGAAGGCGAAGCCCCGCTTGGTCAGCTCGTCCTGGTGGCCGGCCGCGTCGAGCACGTCCGCTGCCTGTAGGGCTGCCGGGGCCAGCGGAGCATCCGGCAACGGGACAGGGCGCGCCCTGCAGGTGCGGCGCCAGTCATCACCCCACTGGGCGAACAGCTCGACCTGTCCCCCTTCCGTCTGGACCAGCTGGATGTCGCGCCCGTCCGCGGGCACGTCCAGCCGTTCCAGGATCTCGACGTCCTGCAGCGCCGACATGCCCGCCGCCGCACACAGGGCGAGAAAGCCGGTGGCGGGCAGGATCGTGCTCCCGTCGACCCGGTGGTCGCGGATCCAGTCGAGATCCTGGGTCAGGCGGCCGGTGCGGACGGTGAGCCCGGTGCCGGCGATCCGTTGCGGGGCACCCAGCACCGGCGTGGCAACCGGTTCCACGATGTCCGGAAGCCAGTGGCGCTCGCGGGCGAACGGATAGGTCGGCAACGGAATGCGGCGGCCGCGCGTGGGCGGCAGGTCTGGCAGCGGCCGGTCGGACGGTTCCAGCCGTTCCAGCTCGGCGGGCGTGCGGGCGATCGCCCACCAGGCGAGCCGGGAGCGGCCGACCGCCATGCTGTGGCAGGCGTCATCGAACGGGATGGCATGGCGCGCGAGATATGCTGCGAGCGCCTGGCCCAGCCGGCGGACGGCTTCCGGTGTGGCGCCGGTCACGAGCAGCTGGCCGTCACCTTCCGCCGCCGGGGCAGCCGGGCGTGCCGGCGGTGCTTCCAGCACGACATGGGCATTGGTGCCGCTGGCGCCGAACGCACTGATCCCAGCACGGGGCGGATCGACCGGCCAAGGGGCGGGCGCGGTCGGCATCTGGATCGGCGTGGCGTTCGCCGCCACGTGCGGGTTGAGGCGGGTGAAGTGCAGATGCGGCGGGATGCTCGGGCGGCGCAGGGCCAGCGCCGCCTTGATCACGCCCGCGATGCCGGCCGCGGCCTCGGCATGGCCGAAATTGGTCTTCACCGAGCCCACCAGGAGCGGGGCGGTGCGGCCCCCGAACACGTTGGCCAGCGCGTCGAACTCGATCGGGTCGCCGAGCTTCGTCCCGGTGCCGTGGGCCTCGATCATGCCGATCGCAGCGGGCTCGAGCCCGGCATCCGCCAGGGCGGCACGGATCACCGCTTCCTGGGCCAGTCCGTTCGGCGCGGTGAAGCCGGAGCTGCGGCCGTCATGGTTCACCGCGCTGCCGCGCACCAC
>NZ_WUJP01000973.1 GCF_009806515.1 Geminicoccus flavidas
CGCGATCACCGGATCGTTGTCGGCGAGCGCCTGGGCCAGGGGCTTGAGCACCACGACGCCGCAGCCCTCGGCACGGACATAGCCGTTCGCGGCAGCGTCGAAGGTCTTGCAGCGCCCGTCCGGTGCCAGCAGGCCGGCGCGCGACAGGATCACCGATCCTTCGGGCGCCAGCAGCAGGTTGACGCCGGCGGCGACGGCGAGGCTGGCCTCGCCGCTGCGCAGAGCCCGCACCGCCAGGTGGAAGGCGACCAGCGAGGAAGAGCAGGCGGTGTCGACCACCACTGCCGGGCCTTCCGTGCCCAGCAGATGGGCGACCCGCCCGGCCAGGGTGTTGCTCGGCTGGCCAGTCAGGCTGTGGCCGTCCAGGCTGGCGGCGCCGGCCTTGCGGGCCAGCGCCGCATAATCGCTGCCGGTAGCACCTACAAAGATCGCCGTGGCGCTGCCCTGGAGGCGGTCCGGGGCGATCACCGCATGCTCCAGCGCTTCCCAGACGGTCTCGAGCAGCAGGCGCTGCTGCGGGTCCATCTGCGCCGCCTCGCGCGGGCTGATCCCGAAGAAGCTGGCGTCGAACCGGTCGGCACCCGCGATGAAACCACCGAAGCGGCTGGCGATCCGGCCGGGCCTGGCCGGATCCGGGTCGTACCACTGGTCGATGGGCCAGCGCTCGGGCGGGACCTCGCGGATCAGGTCCATCCCGCCCCACACGGCATCGGCGAACGCATCCGGGCCGTGGATGCCGGGGAAGCGGCAGCCGATGCCGATGATGGCGATGGCGTTACCACTCTCCGCCGCAGGCGCCGCGGGCGCCGCGGACCGCGTGCCGCTCTCTCCCGCCAGCCAGCGCTCCAATGCTGCCACCGAGGGATGCGCGAACAGGACGGAGGCTGGCACCGGCCGGCCGGACAGCTCCTCCAGCCGTCGGCGCAGGGCCAGCGCCATCAGGGAGTCCAGCCCCTGCTCGAACAGGCCGCGCTCCGGATCGAGCCGGTTGGGATCGGCATGGCCCAGAAGTTCGGCAACAAGCTGGCGCAGATCCTGGGCCGGCTGGAGCGCCGGACGCCCTGCTTCTGCCTGTGTGCTCACCGGCAGCGCTGCCGGCCGCAGCCGGTCGAACAAGGGATGGCGGCGCCGCGCCTCGATCGTGCCGAGGAAGTGCGGCCAGTCCACCCGCGCCAGCACGAGCGTGGCGAGGCCGGCCGCCGCCGCCGCGTCCAGGCCGGCCCGGCAGACCACCGGCAAGGGCAGGGCGTGGAGGCCGGCCGCCTCCAGGGCGGCAGCCTCCTCCGCCGCGAGCAGGCCGGCCTCGGCGAGGCGGCCGAGCGCCAGGCTGGTGGCAGGCAGGCCGCGCGCCCGGGCGTCGGCCGCCCAGCCGTCCAGCGCGGCATTGGCGGCGGCATAGCCCGGATTGCCGCGCACGCCCCAGATGCCGGCTGCCGATGAGGCGAGCAGGAGGAAGTCCGGGCGATGTGCTGCCACCGCCTCTGCCAGCGTCCAGGCGATCGCGAGCTTGGCTGCGACCAGCTCGCCGGCCCCACCCGTGGCACTGCCGGCGGCATGAACGAGGCCGACCACCGGGCGATCGATCAGGCTGGCCAGCCGGGGCGCGGCGTCCGAAGCGGTCAGATCGAGCCGGGCCAGGCGGATCTCCGCGCCAGCGGCACGCAGGCGGTCCAGCCACGGGCCCTCGGTGATGGTGCGGCCGACCAGCAGCAGGTGGCGGGCCCCCTGCTCGACCAGCCAAGCGGCGAAGGCGCGGCCGAGCATGCCCTGCCCGCCGGCGATGACGTAGAGCCCGTCCGCCCGGACCGGTGGCGCCTCGGGCAGCGGCTCGTCCCGGGGCAGCAGGCGGGCGACACTGCGCGTCCCGGAGGCAAGGCGCACCCGGTCCTCCGCCCCGCCGGCCTCCAGCTCGGCCAGCAGCAGCGCGAAGCTGGCCTCGTCCTCATCCAGCAGCTCGATCGCACTGGCGGCGCTCTCCGGCCGGTCCAGCGCCAGTGCGGCGAAGGCGCCGCGCAGACCGGTCTCGTCCCGCTCGTGGACCAGCCAGCGGCGGGCCGCATCGTCCTGGGCGAGCGCCTGGATCTGGGCGCCGACATCGCCGCAGCCTGCGACCAGGACCAGGTCGGTCGCTGGCTGCTCGCCGGATAGCGCCGCCCGCAGCCGGTCAGCGAGCGGCCCTTCCCCGAGGATACGGAAGCTCCGGCCAGATGGCCGGCGTGCGACCACCACCGCATGGGCGTCGCCATCCGTGGCGACCGCCACCGGCTGGAGGCCGGCATCCGTGACCAGCTGGCGCCAGGACGGCGCGTCCAGCAGCGCATGGTCCGGCCGGCGCGGATCGCCCTGGTAGCGCCACCAGCCTTCCGTCGTGCCGAACACGAGGTCGATCCAAGCAGGCGCCCGTGCCAGCTCCACCAGGGCCAAGTGGCCGCCCGGTGCGAGCTGGCGGGCGGCGGCCGCGATGCTGGCGCCGATATCGGCGGTGGCGTGAACGGCGTTGGCCGCGACCACGAGATCGAAACTGCCGGACGGCAGGTCCCCGGCTTCCAGGTCGAACAGGTCGGTCCTGAAGCCCGGCCGCTTGCCGAACTGCGCCTCGCCCCAGGCGAGGAAGGCCGGGGACAGGTCAGTATAGAGATAGTCGAGCTCGACCCCGTCCAGGGCGTGCAGGAGATGGCGGGTCAGCCCGCCCGTGCCGGCGCCAATCTCCAGGATCCGCAGCGGGCCGCCGCGGCGCTCCGCCCAGCCGCGCGCAGCCGCCGCGAGCGCTGCGGCCGGACCGGCGAACAGCGGGGCCTCGGCGTAGAGGCGCGCGGCCTCCGCGAAATCTCCGCCCGGAAAGAGCAGGTCGAGCGGCTCGACCTCGCCACGCAGAAGGTCGGCCAGCAGCTCGCCCACGCGGCACAGGAGCCGGAGGTCGGGACCATCGGCGGGCTCCGCCATCGCGGGAGCCGCCGGCCAGTTGCGCAGGCGATCGGCAAGGGCGGCATGACGCGGCACGATCTCCCCAGACGCAAATCCGGCCAGTGCTGTCTGCACGTAGCGCAGCGCCAGGGCGTCCAGTGCCCGGGTGCGCGCGCACTGCTCTGCCGAAGCGGCGAGGGCCATGTCCGGCCAGACCGGCGGCGGTGCCGGCACAAAGGCGAGGTCGAGCAGCCAGGCCGGATCGAGCTGAGCCCGGCCGCTGTCCGGTAGCCAGTGGCGGCTGCGCTCGAACGGGTAGGTCGGGGCGGCACAGACGCGCCAGGGCTCGTCCGCATCGAACAGGCGCCCGTCGATCTCGTCGCCGGCAAGGAACGCCGCGGCGGCTCGGTCGAGGAAGGCCGCTTCGTCTTCGCCTGGGGCTCGTTGCGGGTCGAAGCGGCCGGGTGCCCGGTCGGGCGGCACCCGGGCGATGGGGACGTCGCGGGCGCGGAGCCTGGCCGCGGCCTCGGCACCATCGGCCGCATGCAG
>NZ_WUJP01000974.1 GCF_009806515.1 Geminicoccus flavidas
TGCCAGGCGCCAAGCGAAACGTTCCCGGCCGACCAGGGCGGTGTGGCAGAGGTCCGGAAAGTCGCTGCCCGGCAGGCGCTCCGCCCAGCGCAGGGCCAGCTGCCAGAGCGCTGACTCGCTGCGCGCGGAGAGGATCAGGAGATGCCGGCTGCGCTGCCCGGTACGCCGGCCAGCAAAGCGCGCTGCCACATGGTCGAGTGCCGCCAGCTCGTCCTCTGCCCGCCGCATGAGCGGCAGGACGTCCGCCTCGGGCAGGGTCTGGCGCACGGGTGTGGCCAGCAGGCTGTGCGGGCCGATCTCGACGAACCGGCAATGGCCGGCGGCACCCAGGCTGGTGATCGCGGCGGAGAAGGCGACCGGTTCGCGCAGGTTGCGGCCCCAGTAGCCGGCATCCAGCGCTTCGCCCGCCAGCAGCCCGCCGGTGACGGTGGAGGCGAAGGGCAGATCGCCCGCCCGCGGCCGAAGGCCGGCGAGTGCCGCTTCCAGCTGCGGGCGCAGCCGCTCCATCTGCGGGCTGTGATAGGCGACCGGGACCCGGACCGGCAGCCCGGTCAAACCCGCCGCCTCGATCCGTGCCAGGCAGGCATCCACGG
>NZ_WUJP01000975.1 GCF_009806515.1 Geminicoccus flavidas
CCACGGGCGAGCCGGAGATCAGGGTGGCCTTCGGCGCATTCTGGCCAGCAATCGCGACATCCTCGCCGAGCAGACCAGCGATCGCGGCAGGCTCGGCCATCACCAGAGCCATCGCACCCTGGCCAGCGAGCCCGGCCTGCAGCCGGCTGCGCTCGACCACGATCCGCAGTCCCTCCACCTCGTCGAGCGCGCCGGCCACGACCGCCGCGGCGATCTCGCCGACGCTGTGACCGGCCACGGCGGCGGGATGCACGCCGCGTTCCGCCAGTAGCTGGACGGCACCCAGCTGCCAGGCATAGAGGGCCGGCTGGGCGAAGGCAGGCTCCTCGATGCGCTGGGCGAGCCGGCCGTCGCCCAGCAGGTCGCGCAGCCGCCAGTCGCAGCCGAGCGCCGGCAACTGCCCGTCCAGGCGCTCAACCAGCGCCGCGAAGCCGGGCGAGCGGGCCAGCAGGTCGCGGCCCATGCCCGGCCACACCCCGCCATTGCCGGAGAACACCAGGACCGGATCGCCGCCCGCATCGTCCGCACGCGGCCGCGCGCGCAGCAGCACATGGCAGTTGGTCCCGCCGAAGCCGAACGAGCTGACCCCGGCGGTGGGCGGGTGCGGGCGGTCCGGCCAGGGCTCGGCCCGGTCCTGTACCTGGAGACCCAGTGCATCGAATTCGATGTGCGGGCTGGGGTTCTGGAAATGCAGGCTCGGCGGGAGCCGGCGCCGATTGAGCGCCAGCACGGTCTTGATCAGCCCGGCCGCACCTGCCGCCGCCTCCAGATGACCGATATTGGTCTTGACCGAGCCGATCCTGAGCCGGCCGGACGGCGGCCGGCCCCGCCCGAGCACGGCGCCCAGCGCGCCAGCCTCGATCGGATCGCCCAGCGCCGTGCCGGTGCCGTGCGCCTCCACATAGTCGATGCTTTCGGGCGAGAGCCGTGCCGCGGCCAGCGCGTCCTCCAGCATGGCGCGCTGCGCATCGGGATTGGGTGCGGTCAGCCCGTTGCTGGGACCGTCATTGTTGACGGCACTGCCCAGGATGACGGCGTAGATGCGGTCGCCGTCCGCCTCTGCCCGCGACAGGGGCTTGAGCGCCACCAGTCCGCCGCCCTCGCCGCGAACATAGCCATTGGCCCGGGCGTCGAAGGCTTTGCAGCGCCCGTCCGGCGCCATCGCGCCGAACTTGGTCATGGCGATAGTGCTCTCCGGCGCCAGCACCAGATGGACGCCGCCCGCCAGGGCCAGCTCGGATTCGCCGCTGCGCAGGCTCAGGCAGGCCAGCTGCACGGCGACCAGGGCGGACGAGCAGGCAGTGTTGACGGTGAGGCTGGGCCCCTCCAGCCCCATCGCGTAGGAGATCCGCGCGCTGACGATGCTGGTGTCCTGGCCGGTGGCGGTATGCTGGACGATCCCTTCGGGTCCCATCAGGAGCCGGGCATAGTCGGACCACATCGCACCCAGGAACACGCCGGCGCGCCGCCCGGCCAACTGCGACGGCCGCCAGCCCGCATCCTCGAACGCTTCCCAGGCCAACTCCAGCGCCAGGCGCTGCTGCGGGTCCATCTGGGCCGCCTCGCGCGGGCTGATGCCGAAGAAATCCGCGTCGAACTGGTCGACCCCGTCGAGAAAGCCGCCAAAGCGCGTGTTCATGCGGCCGGGACGCGCCGGATCAGGATCGAACAGCCGCCCGATCGGCCAGCGTTCCGCCGGAACCTCGCGGACTGCATCGACGCCATCCATCAGCAGGCGCCAGAACGCTTCCGGATCGGCGGCACCCGGCACGCGGCAGGACAGGCCGACCACGGCGATCGACTCGTCTGGCGAGAGCGGCACCGGCGGCGGGCGCCGCCCGGTCACCTGCTCGCCCGCCAAGTGGCGCGCCAGCCGGTCGAGGGTCGGATGATCCCAGACGACCGTGGCCGGCAGCGCTCTGCCCAGCGCCTGGGCCAGTGCCTGGATCAGGCTGCGGGCCCCAGCCGAATCTAGCCCGTAGCGGTGGAAGCGCTCGTTCTCGTCGATGGCGGCCGGCTCCAGACCGAGCTGCCGCGCCAGGGCACCGCGCAGGAGGGCGCGAAGCTCGGTGGCGGCACCCGCCTCACTCATCCGTGCTGAAGCGCTTCGGCAAAGAGGTCGGCGCCGAGCGCATCGGCGACGGCATCGCGCTGCTCGGCCAGGTAGAAGTGGCCGCCCGAAAAGATTCGCCGCCGCGTGGGCCCGCTCACCAGCCGCGACCAGCCATCGCTCATCGGAGGTGCCGATTGCGGATCCTGGTCACCGCCATAGAAGGCGAGTCGGCATGGCAGAGGCGGCTCCGGCACGAAGCGATAGGTCTCGAACATCGCGAAGTCGGCCTTGAGCGTCGGGAGGAACAGCTCCATCAGCTCCGGCTCCTCCAGGATGACCTGGGGGATGCCGCCATAGCGCGCCTGGATCTCCGCGACGAACGCCTGATCGGGCAGGAGATGCAGCGGGGGCTCGTCCAGCACCAGGTCCGGAGCCCGGCGGCCCGAGGCGATCAGGGCATCCGGCAAGGCCAGCCCACGCCGGCGCAGCTCCCGCGCCAGCTCGAAGGCCACCAGCGCACCCATGCTGTGGCCGAACAGCGAGTAGGACGGAGCGAGCTCCGGTGCCAGCGCATCGGCCAGGGCGGTGACCAATGCAGTCATTCGGTCATAGGGGCGCTCGCGGAACCGGGATTCCCGGCCGGGCAGCAGGACGGCGCGCAGCTCGACCGGCTCGGGCAGCCGGGCGGCCAGCGGGACGAACATGGAGGCGCCGCCGCCGGCATGGGGCAGGCAGTAGAGCCGATGGCTCGCGGCCGGGCGCCGGACCGGTACCGAGCACCATGTCCCGCTCAACTTTCGGCTCCCCCCTCAGGATCGGCGGTGTTCTGCAGTGTGTCGCCGTACAGCTTTATCCTTAGCAGGACATGACTTAAAGGCTAGCTGCAATGCTTCCGGCGCGGCACTTTAGCTGCGTCGGTCCGGATGGAACGGCCTTCCGGCATCCTCCAGTGAGAGAAATCCTGTGCCATGCCGCATCAGGCCGTCGTCTTTCGCCGTGTTCGTTCCGATTCTTCCAGGAATGTGAATGATGACAGGTCCGGCGGCGACTTCCGGCACTTCGCCATCGACGACGACCTGATTCCCACGCCGCTGCGGGCGGAGCGGGACCGGCGCAAGGTTGAGATCGTGGCGGGGCGCAAGCGGGGCAGCTGGCGCGGCCTGGCCGTGTTCCTGGCGCTGGCGGTCTATCTGGTGCGCTACCGGATCAATCTCTGGATCCACAAGGACGCCGACGAGCGCAACGCCAGGGAGCTGCGCGCGCTGTTCGAGCATTTCGGCGGGCTGTGGGTGAAGCTCGGCCAGCTCCTGTCGCTGCGCACCGACATGTTCTCCGATGCGATGTGCCGAGAACTGTCGCGCCTGCAGTTCGAGGCAGTGGGCTTCCCGGCGGAACTCGCGGTGGCGGAGATCGAGAAGGAGCTGCGGGGCCGCGTGGCCCACCAT
>NZ_WUJP01000976.1 GCF_009806515.1 Geminicoccus flavidas
TTCAGCCATTTCGACCCGGAACCGTTCGCCGCCGCCTCGATCGCCCAGGTCCATCGCGCGGTGCTGCGGCAGACCGGCGAGGTCGTGATCGTGAAGGTCCGCCGTCCCGGGATCGTCCCGTCCTTCGAGGGCGATCTGCGGGTGCTCAAGCGGATCGTGGGCGTGCTCCAGTGGCTGAAGCTCGGCCGGCACATGCGCATGCAGGATGCGCTGTGGGAACTCGAGACGATGATGCGGGAGGAACTCGACTACCGCTACGAGGCGGCCAACCTCGAGCGGATGCGCAAGAGCCTGAAGCGGCATGGCGTGCACGTGCCGCGCCCGTTCTTCCATCTGTCGACCGCGTCCGTGATCGTGATGGAGTTCGTGCCGGGCGTCCTGATGTCGGAATATATCGAGGTCGCCACCGCCGACCCGGAGCGGGCGGAGATCTGGTGCCTGCAGAACGGGATCCGGCCGAAGAAGGTCGCCCAGCGGCTGTTCATCTCCGCACTGCGCCAGCTGCTCGAGGACAATCTGTTCCACGCCGACCTGCATCCCGGCAACATCATGCTGCTGCGCGACAACCGGGTGGCGCTGATCGACATGGGCACGGTCGGCACGATGGAGCGCGAGTTCCTCGACCTCTATCTGATGAGCCTGCGCGCGCTGGCGAAGAAGGATTTCTCGCGCGCCGCCGACTACCTGCTGCGGCTCTGCCCGGACCTGCCGACCCTCAAGCTGACCGCGCTGCGCCGCGACCTGATCCGCTCCTACCGCAACTGGGAGGCGCGCACCCACCTGCGCAACATTCCCTACCACGAGAAGGCGCTGAGCAGCGCCGGCTCGGACTCCGGCCGGAT
>NZ_WUJP01000977.1 GCF_009806515.1 Geminicoccus flavidas
CCTGTACAAGTACAAGGTCCAGCCGAGCTGGACCTTCATGCGGATCAGCCGGACCTGGGCGACGCTCGACGCCTCGATGCAGTTCCTGATCCCCAATGCCAACTACATGCGCCTGTTCGACCGCTACTTCGAGAACGCCCGCGCCCGGGCGCTGCGTGGCCCAGGCCTGCGCCGCACGCTCGAGGTGACGGTCGGGCGGATGACCGAGGCCATCCAGGAATATGACCTCCTGCTGCGCCCGCTCCTGC
>NZ_WUJP01000978.1 GCF_009806515.1 Geminicoccus flavidas
GCAACGAGACCCTGTCGCTCACCGGCTCGGTCAGCAAGCTCGCCAGCATGGGTGCGGTGGTGCTGCGCGGCCTGATCTACGCGTTCGGCTTCGGCCTCCTGTTCGCGCTGTTCGCACATTTCCGGAACCACCACCAGTTCGAGCTGAACAGCCTGGGCGAGGAATCGAACCGGATCCTCGATTTCATGCAGCACATCACCTATGGCGAATCGATTGTCTATGTCTGCATCATCGCCTGGATACTGATTATCTGCCGGCGACTGCTGAAGCTGGCGGAGCAGCCGGACTACCGGAATTGACCCGCCTTCTGGGTCCGGAGGAAGCCAAGTACTGGCTGCTGGGGCACACCTGCCCGTTCAACATCGTGCTGGCATTCGGCGTCGAGGGATGGCGGGCACCGGACCGACTGGCCCTGCCGGTAATCCTGCCGGACGCGGACGGGCTGCCGCGCTGGGGTGTCCCTTCGGCCGAGGGCAGGATCGAACGCAGCACCGGCACCTGGGTCGAGACGGCCGAGACGCTGCTGCGCGCGCCGGTGGGCATGGCCGGCGCCCCTGCCTGGCACCTGAGCGTGGTGGAGGAAAAGGGCGAGACGGTCGTGCTGCTGGCGCTACATCATGCGCTCACCGATGCGCGCGGCGGCCTGGCGCTGGTCGGCCATCTGCTGGACGGCCGTCCCCTGCCCCCTCTGCCGCCTTCCTTCGAGGAACTCCTGGCCGACGAGGCCTGGCCAGACTCCTCGGTGCAGGACGAGGTGCTGGGCTGGTGGAGCCGGCGCATGACCGACCGGCTGCGGTCGCTGGATCTGGCGAAGCTGGCTACACTCCTGCCCCGCCCCGAGCCGGCGCGCCTGGCGGTGGACCGCCTGCCGCCCGATGAGTTCGACCGTCTGCGGGCGCGCTGCCAGGCCGAGGGAGCGACGCTGCATGGCGCGCTGGTCGCAGCCCTGCCGGCGGTACCGAGG
>NZ_WUJP01000982.1 GCF_009806515.1 Geminicoccus flavidas
CAGCTTGTGCTTGGCGAGATATTCCTTGTACTGCTTGGCCTTGAAGGAGTCGGTCTTGGCCTGCTCCCGGATGACCGTCATGTTGTAGCGCCAGCCGCTCTTGGCGATCGGCACGTTGCCCAGGTTGACGGCCGCCTCGGCCATGGGTGCTGCACCGGTAAGGGCGGTCGAGCACGCGAGGAACGCGGCTGCACATAATGCAGCCAAGCGTAGGCTTCTCATGATCCCCCCCAGGATCGAAATGGACGAACGATCCGGTGAAGTTCCGCCTCCGTGGCCGCAGTTCTCCTGTCTCCGCGTCATGACAACGCGAAGTATATGCAGCCTTTTGAAGGTCGGGACGGTTGCTTCCCGGAAATAACACCAGAAGCGATACCCGATGATCGCGAAGCCGTGAACGCCCGCAACAGAAGATCGCTAGTTTATAAAGGAACGTTCACGGTACATCTAGGTGAACGCTGTCGCGTGATCGGGAAATGAACGATGGTCAATCTGCTCGGAACAGAACCATTCGAGCGTCAGGTCATGAAGCAGTTGTCATTCTGCTTATAAAACGACGAGTGCCGCAACGGGCGGCCCCATGCGCAGAGGCGGCACCCGGAAGGTCTCGGCCGCCCAGAAACAGGCAGCGCCCCCTCCCATAAGGGAGGAGGCGCACTCAGGAGCGCCGAAGTTCTATGGCCGGGTGCTAGTCGGCGCAGCCGGCATTCTGCGGCACGTTTGTATAGTCGGCCGCAAATTTTCTTGTGTAGGGCCACCACTCGCGGGTCTTGTCCCAGTTGTCCTAGCCCTCCGACTGGAAGACCACCGAGCCCCAGATCACCATGCGTCGGAGAGGTTGTAGATCTCCTTCATCTGGATCTCCCAGAACTTGATCGGCATGTATGTCGTGCCGATGCCGGGCGTGGTGTCGTGGTACTGCGGCCAGATTACCGGGATGACCGGCTTGTTGTACTTGCGTGCCTCCGCGATGTTGGCGCGCGCGTAGGTCAGCCAGTCCTGGCGGTCCTCATAGGGCGCATAGAGGAAGGGAAAGATCACGTCGACCTCGGCCGTCAGGCGCCGCATCTTCTCGTTGATCGCCATCCAGGCGTCCCCAGCGCTCCGGACGGCTGCCCCGCGTGGTCGGCGCCAGATAGTTCCGCTTCGGCACCAGCATGTAATAGCCGAACTGCATCCTGGTGTTCCCGGCCGCGCACGCCTTCCTTCAGCGTGCGCACCACCACCGTGATCAGCTTGGCCATCTCGGTGACGGGGTTCCAGTGCTCGATGTCGATCATCACGTAGGTGACGTTGCGCCGCAGCAGGTCGGAAACAATCTTGGACTTCAGGTGGCTGACGTTCGGCACGTTCTTGCTGGCGCCGCCGAACAACTCGTCGTGATACACGATGCGGATGTCGGTGCTCAGGCCGCAATTGGCCAGGCTCGGCATGCCGTGATAGATGGTGAAGTCCGGCTTCCTGGTGACGGTGATGTCCCTGCCGACATCGTTCGGATTGTACTCTTACGCCACGGCCGCGGCATAGGCATGGACATTGGCATCGGTGACGCGGTTCCTGTCCCGCCAGTATTCAGAGGTCGCCTGCCGCTCGGCGCTGTATTCCCCGAACTTCTTTATCACCGTGAGGTTGTAGCGCCAGCCCAAGTTGCTGACCTCGATTCCGTTCAGGATCGGGGCCTGGACGAAGGCCGGCTTGTCGGGCGGGTTTGGCGTCGAGGCTGGGGGTGGCGTCGGTGCAGGAGCAGGAGCAGGTGCGGGGGCGGGGCAGGCGGCACAGGCTTGCGGCCTGGGCGACGCCGCAGACTCGCTTGGCATGGGCGTGCCGAACTTGGCGGCGAGCGCCTTGGCATATGCCACGACATATTCGTCGGTGAACTTGTGCTTGGCCAGGTACTCCGCGTACTGCTGGGCCTTGAAGCTGCTGGTCCTGGTCTGCTCGCGGATCACGGTCATGTTGTAGCGCCGGCCTTGGTTGCGGATCTCGACATTGTCGAGATCGACGGCTGCGTACGCAGGATAGGTCAAACCGCCAGCGATGCAGGCGCCAGCGAGTAGCGACATGGCGACCAGCGCCATACCTCGTGAAGAACGCGTGGGTACCTCGGGGTCTATCGGTTGTCCCTGAGGAGCGATCGCAAGTTATCGCCACTTGGAGTCATACTTCTCGCTACCGAGTCGAGCATGTTCGGCGGCCTGTTCTTGGATTCCCCCGAGAACTAAGTAATTAACCGATACAATAGGCAAATCCTTCTGGAGACAACGACAACAGTCAAGAATGCGAGATGGCAAGAGGTTCATCTTTGAGAGAAGAAGATGCCGTCCTGATGGAGAATGAACGACCCTTCATTCGTATAAGCTGATGCTCGGCCAGGTTGAGTCGGTCGCGCAGGCCGCTCGGTCTCCCGGAGGACGCATGACGAAACGGGCCGGATGCACAGCATCCGGCCCTGTGGCGAACTCGCTGCCGAAGGAGACGCAGGTCCGGCGTTCAGCCGAACGTGTTGCAGTCGCTGACTTCGCCCGACCGCAGGCCGCGCGTGAACCACTCGACCCGTTGCTCGGAGCTGCCGTGGGTGAAGCTCTCCGGACTGGCACGCCGCCCGGCCGCCCGCATGATGCGGTCGTCGCCCACGGAGGCCGCGGCGCTCAGCGCCTCCTCGACGTCACCCGGCTCGATCACGCCCCGGCTGCGGTCGGCCCGGTTCGCCCACACCCCGGCGAGGCAGTCGGCCTGCAATTCGACCCGCACCGACAGGGCGTTGGCGGAGGCGCGGTCGGCACCGGCCTGCGCCTCGTGCACCCGCGGCAGGATGCCCAGGAGGTTCTGGACGTGATGGCCGACCTCGTGCGCGATCACATATGCCTGCGCGAAGTCGCCGGGCGCGCCGAAGCGCTGGGACAGCTCGTCGAAGAAGCCCAAGTCCAGATAGACCTTGCGGTCGCCCGGGCAGTAGAACGGGCCGGTCGCCCCTTGTGCGAAGCCGCAGGCCGACTGGGTGGCGTCGGTGAACAGGACGAGGCCGGGCTCCTGGTAGGTCTGCCCGTCTGCCTGGAACAGCTCGTGCCAGACATCCTCCGTGCTGCCGAGCACCACGCTGGTGAAGTCGGCCTGCTCGTCGCTCGCCCCACCCTGGCGCGGCAGCTCTTGGCGGGTCTCGACGGGGGCTCCGCCATCGATCGCACCGATGATCATGCTGGGGTCGATGCCGAGCAGCCAGGAGACCACCAGGATCCCGACCAGGCCTAGACCGCCGATCCCG
>NZ_WUJP01000983.1 GCF_009806515.1 Geminicoccus flavidas
CCGCCGACCCGCATGGCGCCGCCGCCCATGCGCATCCCGCCCATGCCGCGACGGTCCTCGACATTGCTGCTGCGCCTGCCGCTCCGCCATTCCATCGCTCAGGTATTCCCTTCCGTCCTCATACCTGGCGGCCGCGCAGGACGAGCTGTGCCAGGATCATCAGCAACAACGAGGCAGCCAATACCGACGTTCCGATGGCGTTGATTTCCGGTGTGATGCCGCGCCGGATCGAGCGCTGTCAGCAGTGGGTTCGCCAGGTCGAACGGCCCGACCAGCGCGATCAGCGTGGCGATGCCGATCATCAAACCGGCACGGTCAGTGCCGTGAACAGCAGCGTGTCCAGGATCAGGCGTGGCCAGCAGTTCAGCCGCTCCAGCCCTAATCCCGCCGCCGTGTCGGCCAGGGTGGCGAGGCTGCCGAGACTGCCGCCACCGTCAGGCTGGTCCACAGCGCGTCCAGGACGAACGGGTCGGCGAGCGCACGGCCGTACCACTCGGGCGAGCAGCACACGAAGGTCAGGACCGAGCGCGAGGTGGTGAAGCTAAACAGCACGATCTGCACGATAGGGCCGTACAGGAACAGGAAGGTCAGCACCGCATAGAGGTTCATGAGCCGGGCTCCCGGGCAGCGCCTGCGCCTGGGCCAGGCTCGCGGCGCAGGCCCAGGCGCATCGCGACCGACACCAGCAGGAGCATGACCGCCACCACCGTCGTCGCGATCGCGGCACCGAACGGCCAGCTGCGCGACTGGAGGAACAGGCCGACCAGCGCGTTGCCGATCGGGAACAGGGCGTAGGCCTGGAAGACCATGTTGACCGGGCGCTGCCAGGGTAGGGTGGCGGCCAGGTTCTGGCCGCGGATGCAGACCTCGCCCCGGTTCGGCTGCTCGAAGCCGGCGATCGGGTCGAGCGAGGTGGTCTGGCCGCACCCAGACGGGCCCAGGAAGGTGAAGAACGCGCCGTCGGCGAAGGCCAGGTCCATCTCGTCCACCGCCCGCACGTCGCCGAAGGTCCTGCTGACCCGGTCGAAAACGATGGTGGCGGTGCTGATCGGCGAAATGGCGCTCGGGAATCTGACTGAAAATCGCTTCGCGGTATCGAGAAGTGAGCGCGACGGCGGGATCCGGTCAGGCGGACCGGGCATGCTCAGCTGCCGGCGCGGAGAGTTTTCTGCATGACGGTGTGTGGTTCCGACGAGAAGGGGCGCATCAGACCCGGCCAGCCCAGGTCTCGGGTTCGTTTGTGCAAAAACGGGATGATGCAGACCGCTCATCGGCGTCGGTCGTCGAGCCACGCCAGCCGGACATTCTGCCACGAACGAAGCCGGCAGCCCAGGAACGCGTCGCGACCTTTCCTGGACGGAGGATCAGATGGGCGGCGTGACCAGGTCCCCGATCAGGCCCACGAGCGACAGGTCCGGGCCCGGAAGCACGCCCGGCACGTTGTCGGTGAAGTCGTCCCCATCGAGTTGGGTCTGGCCCACGACGATCAGCACGTGCGATGCGCCGGAACAGGCAGTGCCGATCACGAGCGAGCTGGCGCCGTCGATCCTGCTGACCGCCACGTCGTCACCCTTGCGGTCGACGAAGCCGTCGCCGTTGCTGTCGAGCACGTCGAACAGGTCGAAGCCATCGGTCAGGATCCGGCCGCTGCCACGCACAAAGTCGACGATCTCGTCGACGTTGAAGTCCGGGTCGTCGAGCATGTCCTCGGTCAGGTCGAACAGGTCGTCGCCAGCGCCGCCCTTTAGCTCGTCGCTGCCGAAGCCGCCCGCCACCAGGTCGTCACCTTCGCCGCCGCCCAGCAGATTAGCGCTGGAATCGCCATCAGGTGATCATCGCCGGAGCCGCCGAACAGTGTGTCCTCGCCGCTGCCACCGGCCAGCGCGTCGTTGCCGCCATAGGCCCAGATCGTGTCGGCGGAAGCCATGCCGTTTTAGTATGTTGGCCCGGTCGTCGCCCTGATGGTCGCCATTTTCCTTCCCTTGCCGCGAACTTCAGCCGCGGCGACCGGAAAGTCTACGGCAGCCGGGTTGAATGTTACGTGGAATTTACTGGAAATATGGCATAAATCGCTAAAAATCTTGCGGTCATGTGTGGATTTACCCAATTAATGACAAATAAATGAAGTCGTAGTTGATCTTCCGCGGTGCGACGGCGTGGCCATGACTTCGCAGCCTTCTTTACAAGCCGTAGTGCCCTCGTTCCTGCGGCCCCTGCCGCGTCAGCGCCGGCAAGGCCTGGGTGAGGGGGTGCCTGAAGGAGGTCGCCTGCCAGGTCCGTGATGTGCGGCCGTGCCCCGACCTGCCGGGCCTTCCTGCGTGCATCGGCCAGGTCCGGCTGGAACTTCGGGCGCGGGTCCCATTTGCTTAGAGGAAGTTCCACGGGCGGCCCTCGCGGAAGCGCAACGCTCGTTCACGTGTGTTTAATTCGACGGACTCGGCGCCGATCGGCATTCTGCCACGATAGTTCGCATTTTTCGGCGTGGGGTAGCCCGGATGATGAAGCTGAATCTCGAGGTCGCGCAGACGGTTGACAGTTCGCCGGTCATCGTCGTCGACCTGGATGGCACCCTCACGCCTGTCGACACACTGCACGAGACCGTCCTGCAACTGCATCGCACCTCGCCGCAGGCGGCCATCGGACTGGTGCAGGCGCTGCGCCAGGGCAAGGCGGCGTTCAAGCGGCACGTCGCCCAGTCCCTGTCCCTGGACGGGGCGCTCCTGCCGCTGCGGCAGGATCTCCTGGAATGGTTGACCGAGCAGCACGAGCTGGGCCGCCGGATCGTGCTGGTGTCCGCGGCCGACCAAGCGTTTGTGGACGCGGTGGCGGCTCATCTACCGTTTCGGGTCGATGCCGCGATCGGCAGCGACGGCCTGGCTAATCTGAGCGGGGAAGCCAAGCTCGCCCGGATCCGCGAGATGGTCGGCGAGAACTTCGTCTATGCCGGCGACGCGGCGGTCGACCTGCCGATCTGGCGGGCGTCGCGGGGCGCGATCCTGGTCGGGCGCGGGATGCGCTTCGAGAAGCGGCTGGGCGACGTACCGGTGGTCGGCCGCTTCCCCCAGGAAGGCGGCGGCCCGTTGCGCGCTTGGTTGCGGGCGTTGCGCATCTACCAGTGGCCCAAGAACCTGCTGGTGTTCCTGCCGGTCCTGCTGGCCGGGCCGATGGCCGGGATCGGCGACTGGGGCCAAGCGGTGCTGGCCTTCCTGATGCTGTCGGTGCTGGCCTCCGCCGGCTACCTGGTCAACGACCTCCTCGACCTGGCCGCCGACCGGCAGCACCCGACCAAGCGCAGCCGTCCGTTCGCCAGCGGGGCCCTACCGGTGGCGCACGGCGTGGCCGCCGTGCCGGGCCTGCTCCTAGTGGCGGTCCTGCTGGGCCTGTTCCTGCCGCTCGCCTCGCTGCTGGTGGGCTTCGTCTATCTGTGCGGCACGCTGGTCTATTCCTTCTTCCTGAAGAAGGTGCCGATGCTGGACGCGATCGTGCTGGCCTCCCTGTTCACGCTCAGGATCGTGGCGGGCATCGTGCTGATGACCCTGCCCTGGTCGTTCTGGCTCCTGACCTTCTCGATGTTCTTCTTCCTGTCGCTGGCCCTGCTCAAGCGCTTCACCGAGCTGCGCGAGGTGAGCCAGTCGCCCGACCGCGAGCTGCGCCGGCGCGGTTACACCACCGACGACCTGACCCTCCTGCTCTCCATGGGTAGCAGCTCCGGGATCGCGGCCTGCGTGATCTTCGTGATGTACCTGATGGAGGAGCAGTTCTCGCGCTCGATCTATGCCTCGCCCGAATGGCTCTGGGTGATCCTCGTGCTCCTGCTCTACTGGCTGGGGCGGGTCTGGCAGCTCGCCGTGCGCGGCCACATGAATGAGGACCCGCTCCTGTTCGCCCTGCGCGACCGGGTCTCCCACCTGATCGGCCTGGGGGCCATCGTCTTCATCCTGCTAGCCCGGGCTGCCTGAACGTGATCGACTCTCCTCCCGGCGGTGCTGCCCTCAGCGCCCGCCTGCACGATGCCCGCCGCTGGACCGGCTGGCTGATCTTCCTGGCGGCCCTGGCGGTCGTCCTGGCCGGCCTGCTGTTCGGCGGCCAGGATCTGCTGGCCTATCTGCGTCACCTGACGCCCGGAGTGATCGCCGTCCTGCTGGGCCTGTCGCTCGTCAACTACGCGCTGCGCGCCTGGCGCTGGGACATCTTCGCCCGGCAGCGGCGCATCCACGTCCCGTTCCTGCGCAACGTGCTCTACTACGTCGCCGGCTTCGCGCTGACGGTGACGCCCGGCAAGGTCGGTGAGGCGCTGCGGCTCTGGCTGATGCGCCAGCGCGACGCGCAGCCCTATGGCCGGACCCTGCCGCTGCTGCTGGCCGACCGGCTGGCGGATGGCCTGGCCCTGCTGGCGGTGGCCTGCGTCGGCATCGCCAGCCTGAACGGCGGGATCATCCTGGCCCTGGTCCCGGCCACCGTGGTCCTGCTGGCCATGTGGTGGCTGTGCACCCGCCCGCGCTTCCTGCTGATGATGGCCCATTGGGTGCAGGGCCGGATCGGCCGAGGCCGGGGCGGGCTGCGCAAGCTGCACCGGCTGAGCCGGGAAATCTCCAGCCTGCTCGGCTCCGGTCCGTTCCTGGCAGGCTTGCTCCTCTCGGTGATCGGCTGGATGGCCGAGGCGGCGGCTTTATGGTGGCTCCTGGACAGCCTGGGTGCCCCGCTCGACCTGCACGTCGTCGCCTTCGTGTTCGCCGCAGCGATGCTGGCCGGGGCCGTGGCGATGCTGCCGGGCGGGCTGGGCGGTGCGGAAGTGTCGATGGTGGCCCTGCTCGTCGGCTTCGGGGTCGCTGCCGAGCCCAGCGTGATCGCTACGGCCCTGATCCGGCTGACCACGCTCTGGTTCGCCGTGGGTCTGGGCTTCCTTGCGCTGCCGCTGGCGCTGCGGGTGGCGAGGCAACGGCCATGACGGCGTGGAAGCGC
>NZ_WUJP01000984.1 GCF_009806515.1 Geminicoccus flavidas
ATGGAGGTGGCCGGCTGGGGCCGGGTACCGCGCGTCCTGGCCGAGGTCGCCCGGCCCGAGCGCGATGCCGAACTCGATCGCATCGTGCAGGCGGGCATCGGCCCGTTGCTGGCGATGGGCGCGGGCCGCTCCTATGGCGACGCCGGCCAGCCGGCAGCGGGCGGGCGCGGCCTGCTCACCACCAGACTCGACCGGGTGCTGGCCTTCGACCCGGACGAGGGCACGATCACGGTCGAGCCGGGCGTCACCTTCGCCGACCTCCATCGCCACTTCCTGCCGCGCGGCTGGATGGCGCCGGCCATCCCGGGCACCGCCTTCGCCACGATCGGCGGTGCGCTGGCCAACGACGTGCACGGGAAGAACCAGGCGGCGGCCGGGAGCTTCGGCGACCATGTTCGTTCCCTGGAACTGCTGACCGCGGACGGGCAGCGGCGGACCGTCGACCGGGAGGGCGACCCGGAACTGCTGCGCGCCACGA
>NZ_WUJP01000985.1 GCF_009806515.1 Geminicoccus flavidas
TCGGCGGGCTGGGGCTCACCGGGATCGCCACCTCGGTGACCTTCGGGCTCCAGCGGGTGCCATCCAACGCGGTCACCGTCACCGAGCGGCGGATCGACGGCCTCGACGCCTTCCTGGCCGCCTTCGAGGCAGCCCGCGATGCCACCTTTTCGGTGGGCTGGATCGACGCGCTGGCGAGCGGCTGCAGCCTCGGCCGGGGCATCCTCGAGACGGCGGAACATGCCGCCACCGGCGTAGCACCCGTGCCGCCCAGGCAGCGCACCGTCCCGGTCGACCTGCCGGGCTTCGCCATGTCTTCTGCCGCGACCAGGCTGTTCAATGCCTGGTGGTGGCGCCGCGTACCGCGAGGCGGGCGGACCCGCACCATGGCGATCCCGGCCTTCCTCCATCCCCTGGACGGGCTGCGGCAGTGGAACCGGATCTACGGGCGGCGGGGCTTTCGCCAGTTCCAGTGCGTGGTGCCGTTCGAAGGTGGCGAGACCAGTCTCCGTCGGCTGCTGGAGGAGATCGGCCGGCATGGCCAGGCCTCGTTCCTGGCGGTGCTGAAGGCGTTCGGCCGGACCGGGCCCGGCCATCTGTCCTTCTGCATGCCGGGTTGGACGCTGGCCGTCGACCTGCCCGAACGCAGTGGCGTTGCCGGGCTACTGGCTGCCTTGGAGCGGATCGTGCTGGATGCGGGCGGGCGGATCTATCTCGCTAAGGACAGTCAGCTTTCCGCCGAAGGCTTCGCCCGGATGTACCCGGAGCTCGACCGGTTCCGCACGGTGCTGGAGCGGGTCGATCCGGATGGACGCTGGCAGAGCGGCCTGTCCCGGCGCCTCGGCATCCATGCGCCGGCGTGGGAGGCCGTCCATGGCTGAGACCTGGCTGATCCTGGGTGCCTCGTCCGGCCTGGCGCGCGCGATCGCCCGCGAGGCTGCCGCACACGGCCACGACCTGCTGCTGGCCGGCCGCGACCTGGCCGATCTGGAGCGCAGTGCCGGCGACCTGCGGCACCGGTTCGGCGTGCGCGCACAGGCGCTGCACTTCGACGCGCTGGACACGGCGGGCCATGCCGGGTTCGTGGAGCGCCTGCCGGAGCTGGCGTCAGGTCCGCTCACCGTGGTGGTGGCGTTCGCGGTGATGACGCCGCAGGACCTGGCCGAGCGCGAGCCGGACACGGCGCTCGCCATGATCGCCGCTGGCTATGCCGGGGTGGTATCGATCCTGCTGCGGCTGATCCCCCATTTCGAGCGGGCACGGGCCGGCCGGGTCGTGGTGATCGGCTCGGTCGCGGGCGACCGGGG
>NZ_WUJP01000986.1 GCF_009806515.1 Geminicoccus flavidas
GCGGCGCTCCAACTATGTGTACGGCTCGGTGAAGGCCGGCCTCGCCACCTTCACCGAGGGGCTGCGCGCCCGGCTGTTCGGGGCAGGGGTGCCGGTCACCCTGATCAAGCCGGGCTTCCTCGATACGGCGATGACCTGGCCGATGAAGGCCGGGCCGCTCATGGCCGATCCCGCGAGTGCGGCGCGCAGCATCGTCACCGCCGCCGAGAAGGGCCGGCAGACCGCCTATGTGCCGTTCGTCTGGTGGGGGATCATGCAGGTGATCCGGCTGATTCCGGGCCGGATCATGCAGCGGCTGAGCTTCTAGCTTGGTGCTTTACGTCATTCGAGAACATGGCTCAGCCGATCACCGGTAGCCCATGCTACGATCCGCTCGTGCACCGCGCAACGATGCCGGCGGTTGATGCGAGGTGGAGCACCGGGATACCGAGGTGGTATGGATTGACCCAAAGGTATGAGGCGATTGTGCGCTTATTGCTTGCTAAATATTCGGCGCAACACACGCTGACAAACCATTGAAGCATTCCATTTTATACATTGAAAATTTCCGGAAAATCCTCCTCGTAGTGACACGGCTGGTTCAGCCGGTTCATATCGAAGAGGATCAGGATGCCTGTGATCGAAAACTCTACCTATCTCGACCTGACATCCTATCGCCTCACCGACGAGACCACGGTCGTTGAGGCCTATGACCTAGATCCTTCCAGCATCGAGCCGCTGTCGGGCGGCACCAAGATACAGGTCGCTCTGTTCCTGGAACGGGCCAACGATCCGACTGAACTGCTGAACCAGGACTGGGCGACCCGGCAGGCGACGCTCGCCCGGATGGAAGCCGACGATACCTTGTGGTCAACCTACGGAACTGATCCAGCCGTCTACGAGAACTTCGTCGACAAGCTGCAGGACAGCGGCATCTCGATCATCGACTCTAGCACAGGCTTCGTCTCGTCGGCCGAGTCCCGCACGGTATGGATCGAACTGACCCCGGACCAGTTCGCCACGACCTTCGGCACGCCGCTGATGGTCGGGCAGAACATCCTCGGCCTTTCGACCCTGTTCTGGGAAGGAAACCTGTCGATCCCGGACGACTGGAACATCTCCCTCGCGGGCCTGTGGCCCGAGCTGAGCGCCACCTCCGCCGAATCGGCGCTCGTCGATCATCCGGTGGACCTGCCGCAGGGGCCGCAGAGCATCGGCAACGCCTCGTCCGAGACAATGCTGGTCACGCCGGACATGCTCGCGAAGATGTACGACTTTCCGCTGACCGGCAGCGAGGCCGCGACGGGCACCATCGCCTTGATCGAACCCAGCATCGGTTCCGCTTTGCCCGGTGACTATTTGGGGACCGGCTTCCAGGCGCAGCTGGATGCCTATCGCCACGCCCTCGGCATCGACACACCCGGCAGCTACTATGTCGACAACCCTGAGGGGCAACATTTCGACATCAGCAACACCGGCGTCGGTGGCGAGCGCTCGCTCGACGTCGGCGTGGTGGCAGGGGCGGCGCCGAACAGCACGATCGGGATCTATGTTGGCGCGGCCGGCAGCCTGGCCTTTTCCGCCTACCAGAGCGCGATCTGGGACCAGGAGAATGACCCGGGCGTGATCTCCTCCTCGTTCGTCGATAATCGCTACTTCTCGCCCGATTCACCGTTCTTCGCCGCCTATGACGATCTGTTCGTCGACGCGGCGCTGCGCAACCAGTCCGTCTTTCTCATGGCGTTCGACGGCGGCTCGGGCAACCAGATCGGCAACGGCCTGACCAACGTCTTCTCCAGCCTGTCCAGTCCCTTCGCGGTGTCGGTGGGTGGCACATCGATCAACACATCGAAGGGGGCAGAGAGCGACACGACGCTGGACGAGATCGTGGATCGGGCAAACGGCCACGACCTCGCTACCTTGAAGATGCTGATGGCTGGCGGCCTGGACAGGCTGCCGGAGGATGCGGACGATACCACCGCCCTCATCGAGACCGTGTGGAACACCTATACCTTGGATAAGGGTGAGGTGATCCCGGACGATTACTACTGGAATGCCGCGACGTCCGGTGGCGTCGATCCCACCCGGCCAACCCCTTGGTACCAGTCTGCCTTCGGCCTTGCCCCCACGACCAGTGATCGTCTTGCCGAAAGCGGTCGCGGTGTGCCGGATGTCGCAGCACTTGCCGGCGGCAACCTGTTCTATCAGGTGCCCAGTGCCGACATGACCGAGATGGTGTCGGGCTACGGGACCAGTGCCTCGACACCGCTATGGGCGTCGCTCGCGGCCCAGGTCAACGCGGTGTTCGCCGACCAGGGCCTGCCGCAGATGGGCTACGTCACCGACCTGCTCTACAACGCGGCGGTGATCGCGCCCGGTGCGTTCAATGATGTCCAGCTCGGCAACAATACTTCCAGCTACGCCGACGGGGTTCCCACCGGCTTCGGCTACGAGGCCGGCCCCGGCTATGACCTCACTACCGGCCTGGGCTCGCCCAACGGCGTGCTGCTCACCCGAGCTCTGACGACGATCGCGCACGGTCAGTTGTACGGTGAAGGCCCGGACCTGCTCAGTGCCGACGGCGGCAGCGCTGCCAGCCAGAGCCTCCTGTTCCAGCCGGTGCTGGCCAGCGACAGCACGATCGACGTCGTCACCTCGAACGGGACGGTCTCCTGGGGCGCCGCTGCCGGCTCCGCCTATGCCTGGACCAGTCAGCTCGCACAGCAGTCGCTCCAGGAAGACTTCGATGCCAGCCTGGTCCGCCTGTTCGATGGGCACCGCCAGGCGCGTGCCTATCAGCTGACCCTAGAGGACGGTGAATCGCTCACGATCGACATCGCCGGTCAGGCGACCACTACGCCGCAGGCCGCACTGTCGAACGACTACGGCTTCGTCGACTTTCTGTCCCTGGATCCGGGTAGCGCCGTCCGGGTCGCCCGCGTCGTCGCCGTGGCGGAAACCGCCGGCGGAGCGGACGACCAGGAGGCGATCGTGCGCCTGCGTCAGAACGGGGAGAAGCAGGCCTCCCTGCTGATTTACGAGGTCGACGATCTCACCGGCACGATCGACAGCCTGGCCCCGGGCGACGCGGGCTACGACGCAGCCAGCCAGGCGCGCGCCTATCGGACCGCCGACGGCGACCGCTGGATCGACGGCCCGGGCTTCGGCGAGTACCTGGAAACCAGCGTCCTCGACGTGGATGCCGGCGACTTGGTCGCCATGCGCCTGTCCAGTGGCTCCGACCAGTTCTTTGCCTTTGCCCAGGCGAACGAGGCGGTCGACGGTGCCCCGGTCAACCACCTCTGGAACTACGGGCTGAACACCTGGGGGTGGGAGGACATGAAAGGCGGCGGCGACCTGGACTACAATGACATTATCGTCCAGCTCGATTTCATCAGCGCCACTGGCTCACGCCTGGTGGCGTGAGTCGGCGCCGGGGCGGCTCAGACGGCCACGAGCCGGCGCACCTCCTCCGGGTCGATTTCGTTCGCCGCACCCGCCAGCACGATCCGGCCGCGATCCATCACCAGGATCTGGTCGGCATGGCGGAACGCGAAGTCCAGGTACTGCTCGACCAGGAGGATCGCCATCCTGCCGGTGCGGGCAAGCCCGGCCACCACCTCGCCGATCTGGTCGACGATGTTCGGCTGGATGCCCTCGGTCGGCTCGTCCAGGAGCAGCACGGTGGGATCGGTGACGAGCGCCCGGGCGATCGCCAGCTGCTGCTGCTGCCCGCCCGACAGATCGCCGCCCTTGCGGTGGAGCATCTGCTTGAGCACGGGGAACAACTCGTAGAGATGCTCCTCGATCCGGCCGGACCGCCTAGCCGCGAACCCGGTCTCCAGGTTCTCCTGCACGGTCAGCCGCGGGAAGACCTCGCGGCCCTGCGGGACCAGGGCGAGACCGGCGCGCGCCCGGCCATGGGTCGGCAGCCGCGCCAAGTCCTGGCCGTCCAGCACGACCTTGCCGGCCTTGATCGGCAGCTGGCCGGCGATCGCGCGCAGAAGCGAGGTCTTGCCCACGCCGTTGCGCCCGAGCAGGCAGGTGACCTCGCCCTTGTGCAGTTCCAAGGACACGCCGCGCAGCGCGATGGATGCGCCGTAGGCCAGATGGACGTCTTCCACCGCAAGCATCACGAGCGTCCCAGATAGACTTCGATGACGGTGGGATCGGCGCGCACCGCGGCGACGCTGCCCTCGGCCAGCACCCGGCCTTCGTGCAGCACCGTAGTCTTGGCTGCCAGCGTCTCCACGAAATGCATGTCGTGCTCGACCACCACCACGGTGTGCTGGCCCTTCAGGCGCAGGATTAGCTCCGCGGTCTTCTCGGTGTCGGCGTCGGTCATGCCGGCCACCGGCTCGTCCAGCAGGATCAGCTTTGGGTCCTGGATCAGCAGCATGCCGATCTCCAGCCACTGCTTCTCGCCATGGCTCAGCGAGCCCGCCAGCACCGCCCGCCGCCCGGCCAGGCCGATCGTTTCCAGGACTGTGTCGATCCGCTCTCGCGTCTCTTCCTTGGTCCGCATCGTGAGCAGCACGCCCAGCTTCTGCCCGCCCAGGCTCGCCAGCTCCAGATTGTCCCGCACCGACAGCGCCTCAAACACGGTGGGCTTCTGGAACTTGCGGCCGATGCCGAGCCGGGCGATCTCCTCCTCGGCCTTGCGGGTGAGGTCGACCGAGCCCTCGTAGAGCACGGTGCCCGAGGTCGGCCGGGTCTTGCCGGTGATCACGTCCATCATCGTAGTCTTGCCGGCCCCGTTCGGGCCGATGATGGTGCGCAGCTCGCCCTTGCCCAGATAGAGCGACAGGCTGTTCAGCGCCTTGAAGCCGTCGAAGTCGACGGTGACACCGTCCACGTAGAGCAGCGTGTCGGCGGGCAGGACGTCAGGCGCCGGCATGCTCGGGCTCCAGATTCGTGGCGGCAAGGGCGGGACCGGCCCGGCGCAGGCGCAACTCGATGAGCGTGCCGATCACGCCCTTGGGCAGGAACAGGGTGACGGCCACGAACAAGGTCCCCAGGCCGAGCAGCCAGAGCTCCGGGAATAGGCCGGTGAACCAGGACTTGGTGCCGTTGACGATGAAGGCGCCGATGGGTGCTCCGATCAGCGTGCCGCGCCCGCCGACCGCCACCCAGATCGCGACCTCGATCGAGTTGGCCGGGGAGAACTCGGACGGGTTGATGATGCCGACCTGCGGCACGTAGAGGGCGCCGGCCACGCCTGCCATCATGGCGGAGAGCGTCCAGACGAACAGCTTGGCCGCGAGCACCCTGTGGCCGAGGAAGCGGGCGCGGGATTCGGCGTCGCGGATCGCGATCAGCAGGCGGCCGAGCGGCGCGTTGGCGATCCGGATCGAGAGCCAGAGGCCGATGCCCAGCGCCAGCACCGAGGCGACATAGAGGCCGATCCGGGTCTCCATCGCCTGGAGCGGGTAGCCCAACAGGTCCTTGAAGTCGGTGAGCCCGTTATTGCCGCCGAAGCCCATGTCGTTGCGGAAGAAGGCCAGCATCAAGGCATAGGTCATGGCCTGGCTGATAATCGACAGGTAGACGCCGGTGATGCGCGAGCGGAAAGCGAACCAGCCGAACACGAAGGCAAGGATGCCCGGGACCAGCGCCACCATGACCAGGGCGAACGGGAACTGGTCGAAGCCCTGCCAGTACCAGGGCAGCTCGCTCCAGTTCAGGAACACCATGAAGTCCGGCAGCTCCGGGTTGCCGTAGACGCCGCGGTCGCCGATCTGGCGCATCAGGTACATGCCCATGGCATAGCCACCCAGCGCGAAGAACGCGCCGTGGCCGAGCGAGAGCACGCCGGCCAGGCCCCAGACCAGGTCGAGCGAGAGCGCCAGCAGGGCGTAGCAGACATATTTGCCGACCAGCGGCACGGCATGGTCCGGCAGGTGGAAGGGTGAGCCCGGCGGCACCCACTGGTTCAGCGCCGGCACGCTCACCAGCAGCACGGCCAGGACCAGGAACATCGCGATGCGGCCACGGGGCCCCAGCAGGGTGGTGCGGTCGTTCATCTGGCTTCAGGCCTCCGCACTGCGGCCCTTGAGGACGAACAGTCCCTTGGGTCGCTTCTGGATGAACAGGATCACGGCCACCAGCAGGAGCACCTTGGCCAGCACGGCGCCGGCGAACGGCTCCATCAGCTTGTTGAGCACGCCCAGGGTGAGGGCACCCACCACCGTGCCGGCGAGCTGGCCGACCCCGCCGAACACCACGACCATGAAGCTGTCGACGATGTAGAGCGTGCCGAGGTTCGGGCTGACATTGCCGACCTGGGACAGCGCCACGCCGCCCATGCCGGCCACCGCTGAGCCAAGGGCGAAGGTGAGCGCGTCGACCCGGGCCGTGTCGATGCCGACGGCCGCGGCCATGCGCCGGTTCTGGGTCACCGCGCGCATCTCCAGGCCGAAGCGGGAGCGCTGCAGGACGAACCAGACGATCGCCAGCACGATCAGGCTGAACAGGATGATGACCAGCCGGTTGTAGGTGAGCGTCACGCCGGCGAACTGGAAGGCGCCGCTCATCCAGGACGGGTTAGCGACTTCCTGGTTGGTCGGGCCGAACACGCTGCGCACCACCTGCTGCAGGATCAGCGACAGGCCCCAGGTGGCGAGCAGGGTCTCGAGCGGACGGCCATAGAGGAAGCGGATCACGCCGCGCTCGATCAGGATGCCGAACAGGCCGGCGACCAGCGCGGCCGCCGGGATCGCGGCGATCAGGTACCAGTCGATGAGGGCAGGGGGCAGCCAGGCGCGGAAGACCTGCTGGACCACGAAGGTCGTGTAGGCGCCCAGCATCAGCATCTCGCCATGGGCCATGTTGATCACCCCGGCCACGCCGAAGGTGACCGCGAGGCCGACTGCCGCCAGCAGCAGGATCGAGCCCAGCGAGATGCCCTGGTAGAGATTGACGCCGATATCCATCCAGAAGCGCTTCTGCTCGATCGCCGCCAGCGCGTCGGCCGCGGCCTGCTTCAGCTCCGGATCGGTCTCGCTCGCCTGGTAGCCGGCCAGCACGCCCTGGACCCGCGGGTCGAGCGAGCCGGACAGGGCCTCGATGCCGGACCGGCGCTTGGCCGGATCGGCCGCATAGAGCGAGAGCATCGACACGCCAAAGCGCATCTGCGCGGCCACCGCCTCGT
>NZ_WUJP01000987.1 GCF_009806515.1 Geminicoccus flavidas
CCTGCTCGCTCGCCAGGGCCGCTTCCAGCCGGCTCAGCCCCTCGGGCGAGCGGTCATTCAGCAGCGCGTCCACCGCGGCGAGGCGCTGGCCGGGATCCTGGGAGATCAGGCCGAACTGGCCAATGGCACCGCGCAATTGGGTGCGCAGGCGGTTGTTCAGCCGGATCTTGGCGCTGCCTGCCGGCGGCTCGGCCAGCGCTTCGCCGGTGAGCGCATCGGTGGTGCTGGAATCGGTCACGATCACCAGCCGGCCGTCCGCCGCCTTTTCCAGCGTGCCGTCGGCCAGCGCCTGGAGGATCGTCAGCGCCGCGGGGTCGCCGGTGGCCGCGATCGCATCGATCGCGTCGCTGGTGTCGCCGAAATTGCGGGGCGAGAGCCCCGCCGGCGCTTCGGACAGAGAGGCGGAGAAGGCGCTGCCCGTTCCCAGGGCCGTCAGGATCAGGCAGGCCAGCCATACACGCAGGAAAAGCCGCATCTCGCATTCGTCCGGGCGTCGGCGGGAAGGCCTGCGCGCTCTTGCGGGGGAGGCTTCCGCAAGCCTGCGCAGGCGTCCGGTCAGTGGATCAGAAGGAAGGCTTCTCGCAGCCGCCGCAGACCCACGGATAGGTCCAGTCCGCGGTCAGCTTGGCGCTCTCTGGGATGTAGTCCGACCAGGCATCGCCCGGCACGAGATCGTCGGTCTCCCAGACCACCTCGAACTGCCCGTTCGGCTGGATCTCGCCGATCAGCACGGGCTTGGTGATGTGGTGGTTCGGCAGCATCTCCGAGATACCGCCGGAAAGATTCGGCGCCTTCTGGCCGATGATCGCCTGCCGCACCGCGTCGACATCGGTGGTGCCGGCCTGCTCGACCGCCTGCACCCACATCTGCAAGCCGATATAGTGGGCTTCCATCGGGTCGTTGGAGACCCGCTCCGGGTTCTTGGTGAAGGCCTGCCACTTCTCGATGAACGCCGCGTTCTCGGGCGTTTCGACCGACATGAAGTAGTTCCAGGCGGCCAGGTGGCCCACCAAGTTGCTGGTGTCGATGCCGGACAGCTCCTCCTCGCCCACCGAGAAGGCCACCACCGGCACGTCCTCGGCCTTGATGCCCTGGTTGGCGAGTTCCTTGTAGAACGGCACGTTGGCGTCGCCGTTGATGGTCGACACCACCGCGGTCTTCTTGCCCTCGTTGGCGAACGCCTTCACCTGGGTGACGATGGTCTGCCAGTCGCTGTGCCCGAACGGCGTGTACTCCTCCATGATGTCGGCATCGGCGACACCCTTGGAGTGGAGGAAGGCGCGCAGGATCTTGTTGGTGGTGCGCGGATACACGTAGTCGGTGCCGAGCAGCACGAAGCGGGTGGCGCCGCCGCCATCCTCGCTCATCAGGTACTCGACCGCCGGGATCGCCTGCTGGTTCGGCGCGGCGCCGGTATAGAAGACGTTGCGCGAGCTTTCCTCGCCCTCGTACTGGACGGGATAGAAGAGCAGGCCGTTCAGCTCCTCGAACACCGGCAGCACCGACTTGCGGCTGACCGACGTCCAGCAGCCGAACGTGGCGGCGACCTTGTCTGACGCGATCAGCTGGCGGGCCTTCTCGGCGAACAGCGGCCAGTCGGAGGCCGGATCGACCACCACGGCTTCCAGCTTCTTGCCGAGCAGGCCACCCTTGGCGTTCTGCTCCTCGATCAGCATCAGCATGACGTCCTTCAGTGTGGTCTCGCTGATCGCCATGGTGCCGGACAGGGAGTGCAGGACGCCGACCTTGATCGTCTCCTCCTGGGCCAGGGCCGGGAGGCCAGCAGCGATGCCGATGGCGGTCCCAGCGAACAGGCCAAGAAGATGCCGCTTGCTGCAGCTCCAATTCATCTGGTTGATCCCCCGAAAATTTTGCCCGACCGGCCGCCCCGGCCGTCTGGGGGATGTCCGCAGCAAGATGGGTGCCACGGTTGCGAAACGCTTACGAAACGGGATGTGGCGCCGAAACTGCTGGCCTGCGGCAGGCCGGACCAGCACCTCTGCCTGCCGATGGGGCAGGTGGTGAAAGATTGCGCAGCGGCCTGCTGCGCATCGGCTGGGACGGCGGCAGGAGCCGCCGGCTGGCTGATCTGCGGCAGGAAGTCCCCCTGCGTGCCCTGTTCCCGCGGGAGACGGACGGAGCCGACGCGGTCGTCGTCAACACTGGCGGAGGTGTGCTCGGTGGCGACCGGCTGGCCGTCGAGATCACGCTCGGCCGTGACACGCGCGCCCTGGTCACGAGCCAGGCGGCCGAGAAGGTCTACCGCTCCGCCGGGCCGGTGGCGGAACTGCGCACGACGCTCCGTGTCGGTCCCGGCGCCTGCCTGACCTGGGTGCCGCAGGAAACCATCCTGTTCGAGGGGGCCTGTCTTCACCGCCTCCTGGAGGTGGATCTCCACCCCGGCGGGCGGCTGCTCGCCGCCGAGATGCTGGTGTTCGGGCGGGTCGCGCGTGGCGAACTCCTGCAGAACGCCCGGCTGCGCGAGGCCTGGGAGGTGCGGATCGGTGGCCGGCCGGTCTGGATGGAGCGCTTCGGCCTCACCCCGCCCTGCCTGGAGATCCTGGACGCCCCGGCCCTTGGCGGCGGCGCCAGGGCGCTCGCCACCATCGTCCAGGCCGGCCCCGGTGCGGCGGCGGCCTTGCCCAACGCGCGCGCCGCGATGGTGGTCCAAGGGACGGCGCGCGGCGGGGTGACGGCGGTCAACGGGCTCCTGGTGGGCCGGCTCCTGGGCCCGGATCCGCTCGCCGTCCGCCGCTCGCTGGCCGCCACCCTCTGCGCTTGGCGTGATGTGCTGCTCGGCGAATCCGCGAGCCTCCCGCGGCTCTGGGCGATATGATCCAGCCACGCCATTTCCGGCCATCGGCGGAACATGGCTGGCACACGCGTTGCTTCCCCGCTGCTGGGCCGGGTGGCATCGGCAGCGAGGCTCGGGAGGGCGGCTTACCTTGGAACTGTCTCCGCGCGAGAAGGACAAGCTCCTGGTGGCGGTGGCCGCGATGGTCGCCAGGCGCCGCCTGGAGCGCGGCGTGAAGCTGAACTACCCGGAAGCAATCGCGCTCATCACCGACCATGTCCTGGAAGGGGCCCGCGATGGCCGCTCGGTCGCAGACCTGGTGGCGGATGGCGCCAGCGTCCTAACCCGGGAGCAGGTCATGGAAGGCATTCCGGAGATGATCCACGAGGTCCAGGTCGAGGCGACCTTCCCGGACGGCACCAAGCTCGTCACCGTGCATCAGCCGATTCGCTGATGCGGTGCGCGCCATCGGATCCGGCAGCCGGCCGGCAGGATCCGGGTTCCTGGACGATGGCCGGCGCGGAGGCTTCATGATTCCCGGCGAGTACATCATCGCCCCTGGCGAGATCGAGCTGAACGCCGGCCAGCCGGTGGTCACGGTCGAGGTGGCCAACACCGGCGACCGGCCGGTGCAGGTCGGCTCCCACTACCATTTCTACGAAACGAACCCGGGCCTCCGGTTCGACCGGGAGGCGGCGCGCGGCATGCGCCTGGACATCCCGGCCGGCACGGCGGTGCGCTTCGAGCCCGGCCAGACCCGCAGCGTGACGCTGGTGCCGCTGCGCGGCCGGCGGGTGGTGCAGGGCTTCCGGGGCGAGATCATGGGCGGGATCGACTGATGGCCTATCGCATCGACCGCCAAGCCTATGCCGGCATGTATGGGCCGACCGTGGGTGACAAGGTGCGCCTCGCCGACACCGAACTGTTCATCGAGGTCGAGAAGGATTTCACCATCCATGGCGAGGAGGTGAAGTTCGGCGGCGGCAAGGTGATCCGCGACGGCATGGGCCAGTCCCAGGCGACCCGCGCCGAGGGAGCGGTCGACACGGTGATTACCAATGCGGTGATCGTCGACTGGACCGGTATCATCAAGGCCGACATCGGCCTGCGCGATGGCCGAATCCATGCGATCGGCAAGGCCGGCAACCCGGACACCCAGCCGGGCGTGGACATTGTGGTCGGGCCCGGCACCGAGGTGATCGCCGGCGAGAACAAGATCGTCACCGCCGGCGGCATCGACGTCCACATCCATTGGATCTGCCCGCAGCAGATCGACGATGCGCTCTACTCTGGCCTGACCACCATGCTGGGGGGAGGCACGGGCCCGGCGGCCGGCACCAATGCCACCACCTGCACGCCCGGGCCCTGGCATCTGGGGCGGATGCTCCAGGCGATGGAGGCCTTCCCGATGAATGTCGGGCTGTTCGGCAAGGGCAACGCGTCCCGGCCGGATGGCCTGCGCGAGCAGGTGCTGGCGGGAGCCTGCGGGCTCAAGCTGCACGAGGACTGGGGCACCACGCCGGCCGCGATCGACTGCTGCCTGACCGTGGCGGACGAGCTGGACGTCCAGGTCCTGATCCACACCGACACGCTGAACGAGAGCGGCTTCGTCGAGGACACGATCGCGGCGTTCAAGGGGCGGACGATCCACACCTTCCACACCGAGGGTGCCGGCGGCGGCCATGCGCCGGACATCATGAAGGTGGCGAGCTTCGCCAACGTCATCCCGAGCTCGACCAACCCGACCCGCCCCTACACGGTGAACACGCTGGACGAGCATCTCGACATGCTCATGGTGTGCCATCACCTGGACAAGCGCATCCCGGAGGACGTGGCGTTCGCCGAGAGCCGGATCCGCAAGGAGACCATCGCCGCGGAGGACATCCTCCACGACCTGGGCGCGCTCTCGATCATCTCCTCGGACAGCCAGGCGATGGGCCGGGTCGGCGAGGTGATCACCCGGACCTGGCAGACCGCGCACAAGATGAAGGTCCAGCGCGGCCGCCTGGCTGGCGAGACCGGTTCCAACGACAATCTGCGGGTGAAGCGCTACGTCGCGAAATACACGATCAACCCGGCGATCGCGCAGGGGATCGCCAGGCATGTGGGCTCGGTCGAGGTCGGCAAGCTCGCCGACCTGGTGATCTGGAAGCCGGCCTTCTTCGGCGTGAAGCCGGACATGGTGCTGAAATCCGGCACGATCGCGGTCGCGATGATGGGCGATCCCAATGCCTCGATCCCGACCCCGCAGCCGACCCATACCCGGCCGATGTTCGGCGCGTTCGGGCGCGCCTGCACCGAGAGCGCTGTCACCTTCCTGTCCAAAGCGGCCATCGAGGCCGGCCTGCCGGACCGGCTGCGGCTGGCCAAGACCTGCCTGCCGGTCGAGGACACCCGCAGCGGGATCGGCAAGGCGGCCATGAAGCTGAACGATGCGACACCGGCGATCGAGATCGACCCCGAGACCTACGAGGTCCGCGCCGACGGCGAGCTCCTGACCTGCCAGCCTTTGGCGGTGCTGCCGATGGCGCAGCGTTATTTCCTGTACTGAGCCTCCGGGACCGGCACACCCTTCCCATCTTCATTCACTGTCGCGAGGTCGGCTTGGCACGGCGTCTGGTAGAGCATGCTCCCCTGGGGGAATGGCCGAGGAACGAGGAGGTCGGCACGCTGACGCTGGCCTATGACGACCGTCACCGGCGCCGGGTCCGGCTGACGTCCGACCAGGGCGCCGAGCTGCTACTCGACCTGCCGCGCGCGGTGGCGCTGGAGGAGGACGACGGGCTGCGCTGCGAGCTCGGCGGCTGGTACCGGGTGGTCGCCGCGGCCGAGCCGGTGCTGGAGGTGGCCGGCCGCGACAGCGCCCATCTGGCGCGGCTCGCTTGGCATCTGGGCAACCGCCACACGCCGACCGAGATCCGCGCCGATGCGCTGCGGGTCCGCCAGGACCACGTGCTGGAGGCGATGCTGAACGGCCTGGGCGGCAGCACCCGTCGGCTGGTGGTGTCGTTCTCCCCGGAACGCGGCGCCTATCACCACCACGACCATGGCTGAGGATCGTTCGGCGCCAGCCCTGCTGCGCCTGCTCGCCTGGACCTCGCCGGCCTTCCCGATCGGCGGCTTCGCCTTCAGCCATGGCCTGGAGACCGCCGTCGAGGAAGGGCTGGTGCGGGACATGGGCTCGCTGCTGGCCTATGCGAGCCAGGCCTGCCGCCATGGCGCGGGATATGCCGACGCGGTGATCCTGGCGCGTGCCCACGCGCTGGCGGATGACCCCGCTGGCCTGACTGAGCTCCTCGACCAGGCCCACGCCCTGCGCGGCACGGCCGAGCTGGCGCTCGAGACCGGCATGCAGGGCGATGCCGCGCTGCGCACCCTGCGCGCGGCTTGGCCGGCACCGCAGCTCGACCGCCTGGCAGGCCTTGCCGTCACGTCCGGGATTATGCCGGCCCTGCCGGTGGTCCTGGGTGTCGCCGCTGCCGCCCATGGCATCCCGGCCGAACAGGCATGCCTTGGCCAGCTCGCCGCCTTCGCCGCCTGCCTGATTTCCGCAGGGGTGCGGCTCGTGCCGCTGGGGCAGACCGACGGCCAGCGCGCCACGGCCGCACTGGAGCCACTGTTGGCCGAACTCGCCGCCAGGGCGCCGGATACCGCGCTGAGCGACCTTTATCCGGCAGCGCCCATGATCGACCTCCTGTCGATCGCCCATGAAACCCAGTACACGAGGTTGTTCCGTTCATGAGTGGCCATGGTCCATTGCGCGTCGGCATCGGCGGGCCGGTAGGCTCGGGCAAGACCGCGCTCACCGAGCAGCTCTGCAAGCTCCTGCGCG
>NZ_WUJP01000988.1 GCF_009806515.1 Geminicoccus flavidas
GCCATTACGCCATCGCGGCGATCACCAACGACATCTACACGAAGGAGGATGCCGAGATCCTGACCCGTTCCGGGGCGCTGGAACCGGACCGGATCATGGGCGTGGAGACCGGCGGTTGCCCGCATACCGCGATCCGCGAGGATGCCTCGATCAACCTCCGCGCCATCGACGAGATGTGCCAGCGTTTCCCCGACCTGGAGGTGCTGTTCATCGAAAGCGGCGGTGACAACCTGGCCGCCACCTTCAGCCCCGAGCTGGCCGACGTCACGATCTACGTGATCGACGTGGCCGCCGGCGAGAAGATCCCGCGCAAGGGCGGCCCGGGCATCACCCGCTCGGATCTCTTGGTCATCAACAAGACCGACCTGGCGCCGCTGGTCGGCGCCTCGCTCCCGGTGATGGACCGGGATGCAGCCCGGATGCGTGGCAAGCGGCCGTTCGTGTTCGCCCAGATCAAGAACGGGCAGGGCGTGGACGAGGTCGCAGCGACCCTCCTGGACCTGGGCGGCCTGCCCTGGCGCCTGCCGCACCAGCCGATCGGGATTCCTGCCTGCAACGACCGGGCGCTGGCCAGATTGGCGGAGCCGGGCTGACGCCTTCACGAAGTCTTCAGGAACAGATGCGATAAGACTTCCGGAGCAGGGGCGAGCATGCGTCTTGACGCAGGCTCCGTCTGCGCCGACGCTGGCAACATACTCGAATAGCTGGCGCGGCTGGGTGTCGCAGCGGGGCGGACAGGGCGTTCCATCAATCGTTTCCCTGGCTACCTCCACTGCGATCCCGACCGGGCCGGGGCACCATCGGATTCTCGAACCAGTCTTATGCGCCTTAGAAAGAAGCAGCGTCTCTATCTGGTCCTGGGCAGCCTCATACTCCTGGGTGGCGCCGCCGCCTTGGTGCTGACCGCGCTCGAGCAGAATGTCGCGTTCTTCGTGACGCCAAGCCAGGTGGCGGCGCGCGAGGTGCCGGAGGCCCGCAACTTCCGGATCGGCGGCCTGGTGGTCGCCGGAAGCATCGAGCATGCCGCTGACGGCGTGGTCCGCTTCCGGCTCACCGACACGCAGCAGGAGGTGCCGGTCCAGTATGCGGGCGTGCTGCCCGACCTGTTCCGGGAAGGGCAGGGGATCGTGGCCCAGGGCGAGCTGGAGCCGGACGGGACGTTCCGCGCCATCGAGGTGCTGGCCAAGCACGACGAGAGCTACATGCCCAAGGAGGTGGTGGACTCGCTCAAAGACGCCGGCGTCTGGCAGCATGACGGCAGCGGGGTGCCCAGCCAATGATCCCCGAACTCGGCCATCTGGCGCTGGTGCTGGCTCTCACGCTGGCCCTGCTGCAGGGCACGCTGCCGCTCTGGTCGGCGGTCCGGGGCGACCCGGTCGGCATGCGCCTGGCCGTGAGTGGTGCGGTCGGCCAGTTCGTGATGGTGACCCTGGCGTTCGGCGCGCTGACCTGGGCCTATGTGGCCTCCGACTTCTCCGTGGCCAACGTCGCCACCAATAGCCATTCTGCCAAGCCGCTCATCTATAAGATCAGCGGGGTCTGGGGGAATCACGAGGGGTCCCTGCTGCTCTGGGTCTGGATCCTCGCGATCTTCGGTGCGGCGGTGGCAGCGCTGGGTGCGAACCTGCCGCTGCCGTTCAAGGCTCGCGTGCTGGCGGTGCAGGGCCTGATCGGGGCGGGCTTCCTCGCCTTCGTCCTGTTCACCTCCAACCCGTTCCTGCGCCTGGACCCGGCACCTTTGGACGGCAACGGCCTGAACCCGATCCTGCAGGATCCGGGCTTGGCCATGCATCCGCCCATGCTCTACCTGGGCTATGTCGGCCTATCGACGGCCTTCAGCTTCGCCATGGCGGCCCTGATCGAAGGGCAAGTAGATGCCGCCTGGGCGCGCTGGCTGCGGCCCTGGGTGCTGGTCGCCTGGGCGGCGCTGACCTTCGGCATCGCGCTGGGCTCCTGGTGGGCCTACTACACGCTCGGCTGGGGCGGCTGGTGGTTCTGGGACCCGGTGGAGAACGCCTCGTTCATGCCATGGCTGGCCGCCACTGCGCTGCTGCACTCCGCGGTGGTGGTGGAAAAGCGCGACACGCTGAAAGCCTGGACCATCCTGCTGGCGATCCTGTCCTTTGCCCTGTCGCTCCTGGGCACCTTCCTGGTGCGCTCGGGCGTGCTGACCTCGGTGCACGCCTTTGCGTCCGACCCGACCCGCGGCGTCTTCATCCTGGCGCTGCTGGTGGTGGCGATCGGCGGGGCGTTCGCCATGTTCGCCTGGCGGGCACCGATGCTGCGCCCGGGCGGCAGCTTCGCCCCGATCAGCCGGGAAAGCGGGCTGCTCCTGAACAACGTGCTGCTGGCCACGGCGGTTGGCACCGTGCTGCTCGGCACGCTCTATCCTTTGTTCCTCGACACGGTCGGCGGGCCGAAGATCTCGGTGGGCCCGCCCTATTTCGACGCGACCTTCGTGCCCCTGATGGTGCCGCTGCTGCTGGCCATGCCGGTCGGCAGCCTCCTGGCTTGGAAGCGGGGCGATCTGCCGGGCGTGCTGCAGCGCCTGCGCCTGGCCTTCCTGGCGGCACTCCTGGCGGTTGGCTTGGCCTTGCTCCTGCTGGGCTGGCAGCTTCTGGGTGCTGCCCTGGGCTTCGGCCTGGCGCTGTGGCTGGTGCTGGGTGCGCTGGTCGACCTGGCCGAGCGCATCGCCCTGTTCCGCGTAACCCCAAGGCAGTCGCTGCGCCGGCTGCGCGGCCTGCCGCGTTCGGCGCTGGGGGTGGCCCTGGCCCATGCCGGGGTGGGCCTGCTGGTGCTGGGCGTTACGGGTGCCACTGCTCTCCGTGAGGAGCGGATCGCGGCACTCGCGGTGGGCGAGGCGACGGCGTTGGGCTCCCTACAGGTCCGACTGGTCGAGGTGCACCAGGAGCAGGGGCCGAACTACGTCGCCACGGTCGGCGAGTTCCAGGCAGAGCGCAACGGGGAGGAAGTACACCGGATCCGTTCGGAGAAGCGGTTCTTCCCGGTGGAAGGCATGCCCACCACCAAGCCCGGCATCCTAACCTCGCCCTGGGCCGACCATTATTACGTGCTGGGTGACCAGGCCGCGGACGGGCGTTGGGCCGTGCGGCTGTATCGCGAGCCCCTGGTGGTGTGGATCTGGTGGGGTGCGGCGGTCACTGGCCTGGGCGGCTTGGTCAGCCTGTCCGACCGCCGCCTGCGCGTAGGCGCCCCCAGCCGTGCCAGACGCCGGCTGCCTGCCGGTGAGGGGATGGCGGCGTGAGCACCAGAAAGCAGCCGCGGGCCGCCGGTACGCCATCCTCCATGCCACCCGCCGACAAGCCGGCCATGGCGCAAGCGTCAGTGGCGCGCACGGGAGGGCGCCGTGGGTGGCGCTGGCTGGCCTTCCTGCCGCTCGTCCTGATGCTGGTGCTGGGCGGCGTGTTCTGGCTGAACATGGGCAAGAACCCCGCCGAGCTGCCGTCTGCCCTGGTCGGCAAGCCGGTGCCGGACTTCGACCTGCCGCCCTTGCCCGGGCGCACCGACGGATTGGCCGCCGCCGACCTGCGCGACGGCCAGCCGAAGCTCGTGAACGTGTTTGCCTCCTGGTGCGTGCCATGCCGGATCGAGCATCCGGTCCTGATGGACCTTCAGCGCCAGGGCATTCCGGTGGTCGGCATCAACTACAAGGACGAGCCGGCCAAGGCGCTGGCCTTCATCGATCAGTTGGGCGACCCCTATGCACGGATCGGTGCGGACCGGGATGGGCGCGTCGCGATCGACTGGGGGGTGTACGGGGTCCCGGAGACCTTCGTGATCGACCGGGGGGGCAGGATCGTGCTGCGCTTCCCAGGGCCGCTGTCGCCAGAAATCGTCCAGGACCGCATCTTGCCGGCCTTGGCGGGAGGCGGCGGATGACCCGCTGGATCGCAGCAACCCTCCTCGCTTTCCTGCTGGCCCTGGCACCGGGCGGAACGCGGCTTCTGGCAGTGACCCCGGACGAGCAACTGGCCGATCCGGCGCAGGAGGCGCGGGCTCGTGAACTCGGCCGGGAGCTGCGCTGCCTCGTCTGCCAGAACCAGTCGATCGACGACAGCGATGCCGACCTGGCTAGGGACCTGCGCCGGATCGTGCGCGAACGGATCGCCGCCGGCGACGATGACCAGGCGATCCTGGCCTATCTGACCGACCGCTATGGCGAGTTCGTCCTGCTGCGACCGCCGGTCACCGCCGCCACTTGGCTGCTGTGGTTCGGCCCCCTGGCGCTGCTGCTGGCAGCGGGAGCCACGGCGTTCCTCTGGCGGCGCCGCTCGGCGATGGAACCGGAACCTGGCCTGAGCACGGAGGAGGAGCGCCGGCTGGACCGGATGTTGGCGGAAGCCGGCCCGGATGCGCCGCTGCCTGGCCCCGGCGAGCGGCCGTCCGCCGGATGATCGAGGGTTCCTTCCTGCTGGCGGCCGTGCCGGTCCTAGCCGTCGCCGTCCTGTGTTTGCTCTGGCCGCTGCTGGCGCGGCGGGCTGTCGCCCCGCGTGGCCGGCACGACCTGGCTGTTTATCGCGACCAGCTGGCCGAGGTCGATCGCGATCAGGCCCGCGGCCTGATCCTCCCGGACCAGGCCGAGGCCGCGCGTATCGAGATTCGCCGCCGGATCCTGCGGGTCAGTGCTGCCGAGGAGGCCGGCACGCCGGATCCGGCGCCCGGACGGCGCGCGCCGGTCGCCGCGGTCGCAACGCTCGCGGCCCTGCTGCCGGTGCTGGGATTCGCCACTTATCTGGCGCTCGGGCGGCCGGACCTGCCCTCTCGGCCGGCCGACGACGCTGCGGGCCCGCTCGCGTCAGGCGAGCAGCGCGCCCTGCTCGAAAAGGCAGCGGCCGAGCTGTCGGACCGGCTTGGCCAGGCACCGGACGATCCCGGCGGCTGGCTGGAGCTCGGCCGGCTGCAGGCCGAGCTCGGCCGGATGGACGAGGCGATCGGCTCCCTCCGTCGCGCCAGGACACAGGCGCCGGACGATCCACGGTTGCCGGTGGAACTGGCGGACCTGCTGACCCGGGCGGCCGGGGGCGTGGTGTCGCCGGAAGCCCTGGAACTGTTCCGCGAGGCACTGGAGGCTCCGGGCGGCGAGGCCGCCGCGGATCCGCGCGCCGCCTATTTCGTCGGTGTGGCGGAGGCACAGGCGGGCGATGTCCCGAGTGCGATCGAGCGGTGGCGGCGGCTCCTGGCACGGGCACCGGAGGATGCGCCATGGCGAGCCCAACTGGTCGAATCGATCCGAGTGGCGGCAAGCCAGGCCGGCCTGGATGCCGGCGATCCGGGGGCGACGGCGGTGCAGGGCATGCCCGACGCCCAGGCCATGGCGGAGATGGCCGAGTTGACGCCGGAGGAGCGCGACCAGCGGATCCGGGCCATGGTCGACGGCCTGGAGGCGCGCCTCCAGGCCGATCCCGACAATGCGGATGGCTGGGTCCGGCTGGCCCGGGCGCGCGAGGTCCTGGACGAGAAGGCACGCGCGGCGACTGCCTATGAGCGAGCGGCCGCGCTGCGTCCGGACGATCCGGCGATCCTCGCGGCTTGGGGCAATGCCCTGATCACCGAGCAGCACGCCCCGACCGGGCTGCCGCTGGTGAACGATGCCGCCAAGGACGTGTTCGAGCGGCTGGAGAAGCTGGCGCCGGACGATCCGCAGCCCGCCTGGTTCCTGGGCCTGGCCGCCGTCCAGGCCGGCGACCGCGCTGGGGCTCTCGCCCATTGGAGTGCCCTGCTGGACCGTCTGCCCACCGACCATCCAGACCGCGCCGCGATCGAACAGTTGATCCACGAGCTGCGTCCATAGGCGCGGACTCGAAAGAATCCGCAAGAGCAAGAACTGTGGATCTTGCCGGCCTCCCCGGCATGATCGGGCTCATGGCGGCAGCTCACAGGACCACCGGTGGCCAGCAGACCATCGAGCCGACCCACAGAGGAGGCGCCGGCGGGCGCTGAAGGGGCGGGTATGGTCCTGATGCCTCACACCCACCCTGCGAGGAGCTGCTCCGAGGGTCTGGTTGGCCAAAGGCATGGCAAGCGGTGGGCTGGCGGC
>NZ_WUJP01000989.1 GCF_009806515.1 Geminicoccus flavidas
CTACCTCGCCTTCGTCCAGATCGCCTCACTGATGGTCTGGCTGCGCAACTTTGGTGACACGACCTAGGGTCGGGGCAGTCCTCGGCACGAGCTCCGGGCTGTGCTGGCTGACATGCCGCTGGATGCGGGCAGGCGTGGCTGGGTCACCATGCGTCATCCGGCCACGGGTGATGTTTCCAGTGCAGCCCCGATGCCTGCCCGCCTTGCCGCCTCCCGAAGTGACCACGCCACCATCCGGCACATCGTCCTGGCCGCATTCGCCCGAGCATCGACAGAATTGCGCGGTGCCAGCTAGGAAGCTCCCATGAACGAAGCACTCCTGCCCTTCCTGGGCGGTCCGTGGCAGATGTCGATGGGGCTGCGCCGGCTGGAGCCGGACGACTGGCTCGTGATCGACGCCCAGCATGCGCGGCAGATGCAAGAGCGGGAGCGGCTCCTGGCGGAGCGGCAGGGCGAGGTGGTGGCGGCCGTGGCGGGCAGCGAGGCGACCTGCGCGGAGGTGCTGGCCCTGCTGGTCGAGTTCCTGCCAAGGCGCTTTCCCGAGCGCTGGCAGCAGGTCGACGGGGCGCTGGTGGACCGGCTGGACGGCCGGCGGATCGACCTTGGCGGCGAGCCGCCCCTGGTGACGGCCGGCCGGCTGGTCCAGGAGGATCTGTGCGTGATGCGCAAGGGGCCGGAGGGCTACGAGCTGGCGGCCGCGGTGCTGTGCTTTCCCTCGCACTGGAGCCTCGCCGAGAAGCTCGGCCAGCCCATGGCACGGATCCATGCGCCGGTACCGGGCCTCGACGAGCGGCTGGGGCCCACCGCCGACCGGTTCCTGGCCACGCTCACCGCGGAGCGCCCGGTCTGGCGGATCAACTGGGCGATCGCCGAGACCGACGAACTGTTCCTACCGGCCCATCGGACGCGCCGCCCGTTCGATCCGGAGCAGCCGGTCGAGCGCCAGCTTCATCTCCGGGTCGAACGCCAGACCTTGCGCCGGCTGCAGCGCTCCGGCGACATCCTGTTCACCATCCACACCACGGTGACCCCCATCGGCACCGCGATCGCCCGGCCCAGCCACGCCCGCGCCCTGGCGGAGCGGATCCGCGAGATGCCGGAGCGGATGGCCGGCTACAAGGGCTTCCACGTCATGGGCCCGCCGCTGCTCGCCTGGCTGGACCGGCTGGCCGGGGACGAGGTGCCGGCCGGCGGGCCAGGGTAGCAGCACGCCCGCTTCCGGCAGCGGTGCGCTGCCGAGGCTGCGGCCCATGAGCCTGGCTGGGTTCTCGCCCGGCATCACCAGGCCCGGCGCCACCACGTCGAAGCCGAACTGGCGATAATATCCGGGATCGCCCACGAGATAGACGTGCTGCCAGCCGTCCGTCGCGGCGCGCTCGAGGCTGCGCGCCATCAGGAGCCGGCCGATCCCCTGCCCCCGCCGGGCTGGGTCGATCGCCAGCGGTCCTAGCAGCAGGCCGGGCCGGTCGCCCACCAGCAGCGGCCAGTAGCGGATGGCACCGACCATGCCGGCACGGTCGTCCAGCGCCACCATACACAGAGGCCGGATCGGCGGCACGCCGAACCGATAGCGGTAGGAGATCTTGCGGCGGCGATCGCTGCCGAACGAGCGGTCGAGCAGCAATTCGATGGCAGGCCCCTCCAACTGGGCCTCGGGCCGGACCGACAAGAAGGACATGGCTGTTCCCCATCCCGGGGGGAGGACGACGCTCGGACCGCAGGCCATCGAATAGCGCATGCGGCAGGGCGGCGAGGCCGGCAGGGGCTCACCGCGTCAGAATCGTCGTCGCAGATCCCACGACAGGAGGAACAGGGTGTCGTACATGGTCCAGGCGTATCGGGCCACTTCTCGCACCTGTCAACTCCCGGACTGCAGCTCGTCCAGTAGATCGGGCAGGCGGCGCATCTCCCCGAACACGGTTTCGGCACCCGCATTGTGCAGGCGCTGCTTCCAGCGCTCGCTGCCGGCATGGCGGCCGCCCGTGAAGCCCAGCGGCGTCATGCCGGCCGCCACCGCCGCCTGGACCCCGGCTGGGCTGTCCTCGATCACCACGCAGCGTTCAGGCGCATGGCCGAGCGTCGCCGCGGCGTGCAGGAACAGGTCGGGGGCGGGCTTGCCGCGCGCCACCATGGACGAGCTGAACAGATGCGGGTCGAGCTTGGGCAGGAGGCCGGTGATCTCAAGCGAGCGGCGGATGCGCGCCGGCAGCGAGGAGGAGGCCACGCAGCGCGGCAGGGTCAGCCGGTCCAGGCATTCGGCGATGCCGGGGATGGCGACCAGCTCGGTCTCGAACGCCTCGACCACCTCGGCCTGTAGCTTCCTGCCCCAGTCCTCGGGCAGGGACCGGCCGAGCTTGCGCTCGATGATCTCGTTGGCGCTTTTCTGCGAAAGACCCACGAACAGCTCCAGCGCCTCGTCCAGCTCGATCGGCCAGCCGAGCAGATGCAGCGCCTTGACCTCGCGGCCGATGGACACGAACTCGCTGTCCACCAGGACACCGTCACAGTCGAAGATCACGAGGTCGAAGCGGGACAAGCAGCGTCTCCTGGACAGGAAATGCCCGAGCGGGCGGAAAGGATCGAGCCGGATCGGCTCTGGGCTGGGCTGGGCTGGGCTGGGGCTAGATCGGCTCGGGATTGAGGCCGGTGATCCACTGGTCCTGGTCGCGGATTTCCCGGGCGCGGCGCAGCGCCCAGCCTACCGTGGGGAACGCCAGCTCGTCCCAGGGAATTTCGTCCCAGCCGATCAGGCGGACCTCCTGGCTCTCCGGGCCGGGTGCCACCTCGCCGTCGACCAGTCTCGCCCGGAACAGGATCTGCACCTGGGCGATCCTTGGGATGGAGTACACCGCCAGCACGCCCTCGATCTCGATCCGGGCACAGGCTTCTTCCCAGGCCTCGCGGGCGGCACCCTGCTCCACGGTCTCCCCGGTCTCCAGCCAGCCAGCCGGGATCGTCCAGTAGCCGACCCGCGGCTCGATGGCCCTGCGGCACAGGAGCAGCCGGTCACCCAGCGTGCACACTGAACCCACCACGATCTTCGGGTTGACGTAGTGGATGGTGGCGCAGCCGGTGCACACGAAGCGCTCGCGATCGTCGCCCTCGGGCCGGGACAGCGCGACGTCGGCGCCGCAGGTGGCACAGAAGCGCATGTCCGGTTCAGCCGGCCGGCTTCTTGAACAGCGCGTCGGCCGCGCGCCGCACGTCGTCGCGACGGGCGATTTCGGCGTCCAGCCGCTCGACCTCGGCCTTCAGCCGGTCGCGCAGCCTGGTCATCTCTTCCACCGACAGGCGAGTAAGATCACCTGGAACAGTCAGGTCCTGCGTACGCCGGAACCGCGGCTCGTCGTCGTCCTGCATGGCCTCCTCGCCTGATCCTGCCCGGGCGCGGATAGTCGGTCGCGCCGTCGAACTTGACAAGGTGGCGATGGCAATGCTCGCGAGGGGCCAGCCCTCGGGGTCACGCCCCGCACCGCCCCCTGCCCGGTCCCGGCCGGCCCGGGCATCCTGGAGTCCGATCATGGCCGAACCGGCGCGCCGCTATTTTCCGGTCCACTGGGACCAGCTCCACCGCGACGCCAAGGCGCTGTCCTGGCGCCTGGCGGGCCTCGGCCCCTGGCGGGGTATCATCGCCGTCACCCGCGGCGGCCTGGTACCGGCGCACATCATCGCCCGGGAACTGGACGTGCGGATCATCGATACGATCGGCATCTCGTCCTACGACCACCAGGACCAGCGCGAGCCCGAGATCGTCAAGCCGAGCGTGGCGGCGGGCGATGGCAGCGGCTGGCTGGTGATCGACGACCTGGTCGACACCGGCCAGACCGGCAAGATCGTGCGCCAGCTCCTGCCCAAGGCACATTTTGCCACGATCTACGCCAAGCCGCTGGGCCGCCCGCTGGTCGACACCTTCATCACCGAGGTGAGCCAGGACACCTGGATCCTGTTCCCCTGGGACAGCGAGCCGACCTATGCGCCACCGGCCTCGGAGCGGCTGCGCAATGGGGGGCGCGGCGACTAGGCGCTTGCCGCCCGCCCGCTGCCCGCTCCGGAGGTCGCGAGCAGCGGGCGGGCCGGCTCAGATCCGTCCCATCAGCACCAGGATCAGGACCACGAGCAGGATCACGCCCAGGATGCCGGTCGGCCCATAGCCCCAGCTGCGGCTGTAGCCCCAGCTCGGCAAGGCACCGATCAGCAGCAGGATGAGGATGATCAGCAAGATCGTACCGAGCATGAACAGCACTCCCGATCGCGTGCCGGCCACCGCCATCTGGTGAGCCCAAGCATACGCCACAGGGAAATAACCAAGCAAAACAAGTGTGGTTCCTGCCCCGGTCGGACGGCTGCGTACCGCGGTACTCCTGACGCGTTCAGCCGGTCGAGACCAGGCCGCCATTGCCGAAGCGCATCCACTCCACGTTCACGAGCACGCTCAGGCCGTAGTCGACCTCGCCGGCGCCGATGAACAGCACCGCCACGTTGCCGCTGTCCTGCTTGACGATCGAGTAGTCGGACTGCGGCCCATTGAAGAGGGCGATGTCGGTGCCGGCGCCGCCGTTCAGCACATCGTCGCCGGTGCCGCCGTGCAGCGTGTCGTTGCCGTCGCCCCCGTAGAGCTGGTCGTTGCCAAAGCTGCCGCGCAGCACGTCGTCGCCCGCCTCGCCGTGCAGGATGTCGTCGCCGGCACCGCCGGCGATCAGGTCGTTGCCGGCCCCGCCGAAGACCGTGTCGCTGCCGCTGCCCCCATCCAGGTCGTCGTCGCCCTCCCCGCCATTGAGTAGGTCGTCGCCGACCCCGCCGCGCAGCTGGTCGTTGCCGCTGTCGCCGTAGAGCACGTCGTCGCCGATCCCGCCGAACAGGAGGTCCCTGCCGCCGCCGCCGCGCAGCTCGTCGTCGCCCTCGCCGCCCTTGAGGAAGTCGTCGCCGTCGTCACCGGCCAGATAGTCGTTGCCAGCACCGCCATCGAGCGTGTCGTTGCCGGCACCGCCCAGCAGGCGGTCGTCGCCCAGTCCCCCTACCAGGAGGTCATCGCCGAGCCCGCCCAGGATGATGTCGTTGCCGGCGCCGCCGAACAGCACGTCGTTGCCGCCCTTGCCGTCGATCACGTCGTCGCCGTCGCGGCCGGCCACCACGTCGGCACCCTCGGTGGTAGGCCGCGTAGCCGCGCGGGCACCCGGCAACATGATCTCCGAGCCGTTCGCCTCGAAGCGGACGAACTCGACCCGGGCTGCGACGTTGCTGTAATAGTCCAGGATCGCGATGCGGCTGCCGCCGCCATAGCCGATCACCAGGTCGTTGCTGTCGAGCCCATCGGCTGCCTGCCCGCGCCCATAGGTGACCGCCGACGGCACGACGTTCTGGCCGAACACGATGGTATCCGCCTGGCCGCCGGTTTCGACGATCACGTCGAATCCGTCGCCGGCGCTGAAATAGTAGCGGTCGTTGCCCGCCCGGCCTTCCAGCCGGTCATTGCCGCCGCCGCCCACGATGTTGTCGTCGTCGTCCGAGCCCAGCAGATGGTCGACCCCGGCCGAGCCGGTGAAGGTCAGGTTGCCCGCCGTCAGCGGCTGCACCTGGCCGGTGTCGGCGTAGCGGATGCTCTCGATCCGGCCATTACCGCTGAAGAAGTTGTCGACCCGGATGACGTCGGTCAGGCTGTAGAAGATGAAGAGCTGGTGCTCGGCGGTGGCGCCGAGGGTCGCATAGGCCCGGCCATCGCCGCGCCACAGGAACACGTTGGCTGGATCGACGCCGCTCAGCTGGATCTGGTCGGTGCCGCCCGCGTCCTGGATCACGTCCATGCCGTCGCCGGGCTTGAACGTGTAGACGTCGTTGCCGGCAAGGCCGCGCAGCACGTCGGCGCCGGCCGCACCGTTGATCACATCGTCGCCGGCAGTACCCACCAGCGTGTCCGCACCAGCCGTGCCGGAGATGTTCGCCACGTTCTCGCCCTTCCTGTCCTGTCTTCCGGACGAAGCCAAGGTTACGACCTGGGCAGCCCGCGTCACGACCATGGATCTGCCGGAAACCGGCCGGCATCACTCCAGACGGCTTTAGGGGAAAAGCCAGCGGGCTCCAACCGGAGAGGGCCGGGCCGGTTGCCGCACCGGCCCGGCCCAAGCAGATCCCTCAGCCGATCGCGATCCGCACGCCGCCGCCGAACTCGAGGAGCTCGATGTTGCGCAGCACGTCGGTGCCCCAGGCCTGACCTGGTGCCACATGCGCCACCACCGTGCTGCCGTCGGCCCGCTCGGTGACGGTGTATTCGCTGCGCGGCCCGTTGAAGAAGGCGATGTCGCGCGCCCCGCCGCCGTCCAGCACGTCATTGCCAGCCCCGCCGCGCAGCAGGTCGTCGCCCGAGCCGCCTTCCAGGATGTCGTCGCCGAAGCTGCCGCGCAGGTCGTCGTTGCCGTTGCCGCCGAGCAGCCGGTCGTTGCCGGCGCCGCCGCTCAAGAGGTCGTTGCCGAAGCTGCCGTCCAGCAGGTCGTCGCCGCTGCCACCATCCAGCTCGTCATTGCCGCTGTCGCCGAGCAGCCGGTCGTCGCCGACCCCGCCGCGCAGCCGGTCGTCATCGCCCTGGCCGAGCAGCCGGTCGTCGCCGACCCCGCCGAACAGGAGGTCGTCGCCATTGCCGCCGGTCAGCTCGTCATCGCCGGACGAGCCTTTCAGGAAGTCGTCGTCATTGTCGCCGAACAGGAGGTCGGCCCCGGCGCCGCCGTCCAGGTTGTCGTTGCCGAACCCGCCCTCCAGCCGGTCGTTGCCTGCACCGCCGACCAGGAAGTCGTCGCCGTTGCTCCCTTTCAGATGGTCGTCGCCATCGCCGCCGAAGATCGTGTCGTTGCCGCCGCGCCCGTCGATCACGTCGTCGCCGTCACGTCCCGGGACGACGTCCCGGCCATCGGTGGTGACCGGGGGTGCCGCCGGGTCCGGATCGTTGCCCCCGCCCGGCGGATTGTTCGGCGGGTTGTCCGGGGGATTGCTGGGAGGGTTGTCCGGGGGGTCCGTCGGCCTGGCGAAGGCGCTGCCGTTCCAGCGATAGACGGTCGGGTCGTCCGCGAACTGGAGTTGCTCGATGCCGCCGGCATCGGCCTTGCCCACCAGGGTGATGGCGAGCGGGCTGGCCTTGCCGGCATATCGGATGGTCAGATCCTCGCCGGCCGTGGCGAAGGCCAGATCCTGGAAGCGGATGCCGGCACCAAAGCGGATCCCGTCGGCCGTGCCGCCCGAATCGTCGATGATCTCGATGCCGTGGCCGCCGCTCATCTCGTAGATGTCGTTGCCGGCACCGCCCAGCAGCCGGTCGGCGCCGGCACTGCTGCGCAGCACGTCGTTGCCGTTGCCGCCCGAGATCAGGTCGTCGCCGCTGCGGCCGTCCAGCACGTCATTGCCGTTCAGGCCGCGCAGCGTGTCGTCGAGAAAGCTGCCGAACAGCGGCCGGTCGTCGCCATTGGTGCCGTTGAACACGGTCCGGTCGAGCCGGCTGCCGTCGCTGAAGACGATGGTCTCGGGCAGGCCCTTGGTGATCGTGATGGAATCACCGTTGCCGTAATGGATGACGAACCCAGCATCGCCGGGCGTCACGTCGCCGTTCACCACCTGGCGCACCAGGCGCACGCTGCCCGGATCCACCGACTGGCCGAACTGGATGGTCGTGTCGGCGCGGTTGTCGATCAGCACGTCGTCGCCGTCGCCGGCGCGGAAGATGTAGCGGTCGGCACCCGACGCCCCTTCCAGCCGGTCATTGCCGCTATTGCCGGTCAGGACGTCGTTGCCGGCATTGCCCAGCAGAACGTCGTCGCCGCCGCCGCCTTCCAGCCAGTCATCCCCACTGAAGCCGCTGATCTCGTCGTGCTCCGACTTGCCGATAAGCCGGTCCGCGCCGGTCGTCCCGGTGATCTTCGCCACGGCTCAACCCTCTTCTTCTTTGCCGACCTCGAGGCCTACTGACGCAGCCGCCCCCAGGCGTGGCAGAGGCGGCGGACGGATCATGACTCCGCCCTGAAGAAGACATAAGCGAAACCTTCGGCCTGTCCACTGGACCAGGGCCGCTCCGGAAACGGCAGGGGCGGGTGATGGCTCTATCACCCGCCCCCCTTTCTAGCGCCCGGCTGCGA
>NZ_WUJP01000990.1 GCF_009806515.1 Geminicoccus flavidas
TGGTCAGCTGACCATCACCTGCACGCCGCCGCCGAACTCCAGCACCTCGACGCCGCGCACCACGTCGCTGCCGTAGATCCGGCCTGCCGCCGTATGGGCGACCAGCCAGCCGCCATCACCCTGCTCCGTGAGCTGGTAGTCGGCCCGCGCCCCGTTGAAGAAGGCGATGTCGCGCCCAGCACCGCCGTCCAGGATGTCGTCGCCATGGCCGCCGCGCAGGTCGTCGTCGCCGGCACCACCCTCCAGGATGTCGTCGCCGAAGCTGCCGCGCAGGTCGTCGGCACCGTCGCCGCCGCGCAGCGTATCGTTGCCGGTACCACCCGCCATCAGGTCATCGCCGGTGCCGCCCTCGACGACGTCGTCGCCGGTGCCGCCGTCCAGATTGTCGTTGCCGGCATCGCCGAACACTTGGTCGTCGCCCAGGCCACCACGAACCAGATCGTCCAGTCCATCGCCATGCAGGATGTCGTTGTCGATCCCGCCGAAGATCCGGTCGGCACCGCCGCCGCCGTTCAGCGTGTCGTCGCCGCCGCCGCCCTTCAGGAAGTCGCCGCCCTCATTGCCGAACAGCAGGTCGTTGCCGACCCCACCATCCATGTTGTCGTTGCCAGGCCCGCCTTCCAGCCGGTCGTTGCCGGGACCGCCCGCGAGGAAGTCGTCGCCGGCACCGCCCTTGAGCGAGTCGTTGCCGTTGCCGCCGTAGATCGCGTCGTTGCCACCCAGGCCGTCCACCACGTCGTCACCGTCACGGCCGGGGATGACGTCGCTGCCTTGGGTCGGCCCACCGGGGGGCGGGGGCGGGGGCGGCGGAGGAGGAGGCGGGGGACTTGTCGGCGCCGCGAACTCACCATTGTTCCAGGTATAGACCGTCGAACTACCCTGGAACCGGACTTGCTCGATACCGCCCGTGGCTACCTGACCGGCCAGGGTGACATTGATTGTATCGGCACCCGCGCCATACTGGATCAAGACGTCAGGCCCGGCCGTGCTGATTCTCAGGTCATCGAATCCGATCCCGGCATCGAACAGGATCCGGTCGTTGCCGCCTGCGTCGACAATGCGGTCGCTCCCGTGCCCCTTGCCGAAGCGGTACTCATCGTTACCCGCACCGCCGTCCAAGCTGTCATCGCCGACTCCGCCGATGAGGACATCGTCGCCATCGCCACCGACCAACCGGTCGTCGCCGCTCTCGCCTGCGAGCACATCGTTGCCTGCATCGCCAGCGAGCACATCGTTACCGCTGCCTCCCTGCAGGGAGTCATTGCCGACACCGCCCTGCAACGAGTCATCGCCGTTCAGCCCGTCAAGGACGTCGTTCCCACTCTCGCCGGAAAGTTCATCGTTCCCATCATCGCCGCGGAGCACGTCGTTTCCGGCACCACCTTGCAACTTGTCATTGCCGGCACCGCCAGAGAGCCGATCATCACCGTTCAGGCCGTCGAGGGTATCGTCCCCACTCTCACCGAGAAGCTCGTCATTACCGTCATCGCCACGGAGCAGATCGTTTCCAGCGCCGCCCTGCAGCTTGTCGTTACCGAGGCCACCGAAGAGGCGATCATCCCCGTTCAGGCCGTCGAGAATATCGTTCCCGCTCTCGCCTAAGAGTTCGTCGTTCCCATCATCGCCCCGGAGGTGGTCGTTACCTGCGCCACCCTCCATCTTATCATTGCCAAGACCGCCAAAGAGCCGGTCATCGCCATTCAGGCCATCGAGGATGTCGTTGCCGTCATCACCTCTGATCTCGTCATTGCCGTCCAAGCCGCGAAGCGTGTCGTCGCCGGCCAAGCCGATCATCACGTCCGCGGAATTGGTTCCTTCTTTATTATCAACACCGGAAGTACCTATAATCGTTGCCACAGAACACTCCTACAGCAATGAGACACATCTGAGGGCTTCTTCCTGATCGGCACGCGAAGATTAAGCTCTCGCTCACCAAGCAGCGAGACGAACTTTCCACCTTCATTCGAAGATGGACTACCTTCAGGAACTCTCAAATCTTCTGGATTCGCACCTGACCGGCATTCTCTCAGCGATTCCCTGAGATACTAAAGAGATTACCAGTTCAGCGAAGATATGATTGAAAGCCGGCTCAACCTGGACATCCTATTTGACCAACCAATCATGAGGTCAGATAGGCCATCGCTGCGCAAGCGTTTGGTTCCCGCCATTCAAAGCGTCCTCGATTATGATGTTCTTGCTGAGGCTCAGAACAGCAATCCACACTTCGCGTGTCGCGGATTGATTACCGCGTTGTGTAAGAAAGATTGCCTGATAGAAATCTTCTGTCAATCCTTGCGGTAAACTTTCCCCAAGTGGAAGGCGTCCGGAACCATTGGAGAAAAGGGTCCGGACGCCGCTCCAGCCTATCCCCTCAGCAGCCCCCGCCCCGCCAGATTGCGCATCAGCGCCCCGGTGCCGAACTCCCAGGCCGGCACCTTGTCCGCGTGCTGGACCACGTTCACCAGCTTGCCGAGCTTCGGCGTCCAGATGCTCACCACGTCGCCGATCGCGTGGGTGAAGCCCTGGCCGGGGCCGTGGCGGTCCTGGATCGGAGCGAACATGGTGCCGAGATAGAGGACGAAGCCGTCGGGATACTGGTGGTGGGCGCCGATCGTCTGGCGGACCAGGTCGGCCGGGTCGCGACTGATCGCTGACATGCTGGAATGGCCTTCCATGCGGAAGCCGTCCGTGCCCTCGACCAGCATGGCGAGCTCGGCGGCGCGCACCGCGTCCAGGTCGAACGTGTCGTCGAACAGGCGGATGAACGGGCCGATAGCGGCCGAGCCGTTATTGTCCTTGGCCTTGCCCAGCAGGAGCGCGCTGCGGCCTTCCACGTCGCGCAGGT
>NZ_WUJP01000991.1 GCF_009806515.1 Geminicoccus flavidas
TCACGTCGTTGCCGAGCGTGGCGCCGACGATCCTGCCTTGGCTGGAGACCGCCAGGACGATCTCGGGCTCCGGGTTGTTCCAGGTCGAGACCGGGTGGATGCCGATCAAGGCACCGGTGCCGACCGCGGACATGGGCTGGCTCTTGGTGAAGACCTCGGCGTCCTTGCCGATGCCGACTTCCAGATACTGCGACCAGGCGCCCTGGCGGATCAGGTGCTCCTTCAGCTCCATCGCCTTATCCGAGCCCGGCACGATCGCGCGCAGGTCGTCGCCGACGATCGCGGTGATCTTCTGGCGGATCGCCTCGGACTTGGCCGCGTCGCCGCGCGCCTGCTCCTCGATCACTCGCTCCAGCATGGAGCGCACGAAGGTGACGCCGCAGGCCTTGATCGCGTGGAGGTCGACGGGGGCCAGGAAGAAGGGCGTGCCGGGGTCGCGCCGGTCATGGGCGCTGTTGGCGAGGATCGCGGCGAGGTCGCCGATCCGTTCCGCCTTGGCACTACGGGCCAGGGCCACCGGGTCGGCCGCGTTGGTCAGCTCACTCAACGTCGGCACGATCGGGGTGAGGTCGAACACGCCCTCGTCCCTGATCGCCACGACGCAGGGGCCGGCACCCGTCTGCACGCGGCCCACCAGGGTGCCGGCAGTGCCGTCCTCGGGCAGGGTCTGGTCGATGGTCAGGCTGGCGTGCACGGTTCTTCTGCCTCGCTGATGATCTAGAGATGGATGGCGAACGGGGCCGCTTCAGAGCGCCCTGGCCCGCTCGCGCAGGACGTTCTTCTGCACCTTGCCGGTCGAGGTCTTGGGCAGGGGGCCGAAGATGATCGTCTTCGGCAGCTTGTAGCCGGCGATCTCGCCCCGGCAGTGCTGGATCAGTTCCTCGGCGGTGACGGTGGCACCCTCGCGCAGGGTGACGAAGGCGCAGGGCGTCTCGCCCCATTTCTCGTCCGGGCGCGCCACCACGGCGGCGTCGATCACGTCCGGATGGCGGTAGAGCGCACCCTCCACCTCGATCGAGCTGATGTTCTCGCCGCCGGAGATGATGATGTCCTTGGAGCGGTCCTTGATCTCCAGGTAGCCATCCGGATGCATCACCGCGAGGTCGCCGGAATGGAACCAGCCATCGGCGAAGGCGGCATGGGTCGCGGTCGGGTTCTTCAGGTAGCCGCGCATCACCACGTGGCCGCGGAACATGATCTCGCCCAGCGTGGTGGCATCGCGCGGCACCGGCTGCATCGTCTCCGGGTCAAGCACATCCAGTCCCTCCAGGACCGGATAGCGCACGCCCTGGCGGGCCAGCTTCTCCGAGCGGGCCTTGCTGTCCAGCCTGGCCCATTCCTCCTGGAAGGCGCAGACCACCGCGGGCCCGTAGACCTCGGTCAGGCCATAGACATGGGTCACCTCGATGCCCAGGCGGTCCATCTTCTCCAGCACCGCCGCCGGGGGTGCGGAGGCCGCGGTCATCATCCGCACCTTCTGGGCGAACGGCCGCCGCGCCTCCTCGGGCGCGTTGACCAGCATGCTCATGATGATCGGCGCGCCGCACAGATGGGTCACGCCATGCTCGGCCAGCGCCGCGTAGATCGTTTCCGAGTTCATCCGGCGCAGGCAGACATTGACGCCCGCCTGCAGCACAGTGGTCCAGGGGAAGCACCAGCCGTTGCAGTGGAACATCGGCAGCGTCCAGAGATAGACTGGATGCTGCGGCATCGACCACACCAGCACGTTGCCGACCGCGTTCAGGTAGGCGCCGCGATGATGGTAGACGACCCCCTTGGGATCGCCGGTGGTGCCCGAGGTGTAGTTCAGCGTGATCGCCTGCCACTCGTCGGCCGGCAGGATCGGCGTGGCGTCGGAATCGCCGCTCGCCAGGAACTCCTCGTAGTCGAGCTGCCCCAGGCGCTGGTGCGGTCCCCCGAACTCCGGGTCGCACACGTCGATCACGATCGGCGGGTTGGCCACCAGCTTCAGCGCCTTCTCGACGACCGGCGCGAACTCGCTGTCCAGGATCAGCACCTTCGCACCGCCATGCTCCAGGATGAAGGCGATTGTGCCGGGATCGGAGCGGGTGTTCAGCGCGTTGAGGACGGCACCGGCGAGCGGCACGCCGTAATGGCATTCCAGCATGGGCGGCGTGTTCGGCAGCATGGCCGCCACCGTGTCGCCGGGCTGCACGCCCAGCCGCTCCAGCGCCGCAGCCAGCCGGCGGCAGCGCTGGTGCAGCTCGCGATAATTGCGGCGCAGCCCGCCATGGATCACCGCCAGCCGCTCGGGATAGATCGCGGCGGTGCGGTCCAGGAAGGTCAGCGGCGTCAGCGGCGCGAAGTTGGCCGCGTTCCGGTCCAGACCGACCTCGTAGGGGCCATCCGCCGGATGACCCGCATATCGCATCCGCTCCGCCATTCCGCCGTCTCCTCCAGCTCGCGCGCTCTGTCTAAGGTGCCCGGGCTACCGGCAGCGTCGAGGCCGCGCCGGCCGCCCAAGCGAAAGCTCAGTGCACGCAGCCGCCCGCACCGCACGCGCACCCTCCGCCCGAGCGGGCGCTGCCGGCACGATCCCCCACATCGCAGGCAAACGCCGGCCGCTCCGGCCCGCCGCCCTTGCCGAGCATCGGCCGGGCCAAAGCACGGTGAGCCGGCATGGCGCAGGTCGGGCAGGCCCGCGGCCGGTCGCTTTCGCTCATGGGCGACCAGTCCTTGAAGACGCCGTGGTCGCTGCAGTCATAGGTATAGAGCGGCATGATCGATGCGCTGGTCCGTGGTCGCAAACCTCGCCTGCCATCCTAGCCGCGGAGCCGCCGCGTTGACACCCCCGCCGGCCGGGGCCACATCGGCACGGGGCCGCGTGCGGGCCCTCCCAACGGCATGGCAGGTCACGAGTTTGAGCGCGCTTTTGGATTTCGAGAAGCCGATCGCCGAGCTGGAAGGCAAGGTGAAGGAGCTTCGCCACCTGGCCACCGGCTCCGAACTCGACCTGCAGGAAGAGATCAGCAAGCTGGAAAGCCGGGCGGCCAAGCTGCTCTCGCAGACCTATGCCAAGCTGAACGCCTGGCAGAAGGCCCTGGTCGCCCGCCATCCCGACCGGCCGCACTTCAAGGACTATGTGGCGAGCCTGGTCGAGAACTGGACCCCGCTCGCCGGCGACCGGGCCTTTGCCGACGACAGCGCCATCCAGGGCGGGATCGGCCGGCTGCGCGGCCGCTCGGTGGTGCTGATCGGCCATGAGCGCGGCCACGACACTGAGAGCCGAGTGAAGCACAATTTCGGCATGGCCCGGCCCGAAGGCTACCGCAAGGCGATCCGGCTGATGCGCTTGGCCGAGCGGTTCGGCCTGCCGGTGGTCACCCTGGTCGACACCCCCGGCGCCTATCCCGGCGTGGATGCCGAGGCGCGCGGCCAGGCCGAGGCGATCGCCCGCTCGATCGAGACCGGGCTGGACCTGCAGGTGCCGTTCGTGTCCGTGATCGTCGGCGAGGGCGGCTCGGGCGGTGCCATCGCACTCGCCGCGGCCGACCGGGTGCTGATGCTGGAGCACTCGATCTATTCGGTGATCACGCCGGAAGGCTGCGCCGCGATCCTGTGGCGGGCAGCCGACCAGGCGGCCGAGGCGGCGCAGGCCCTGAAGCTTACCGCCCAGGACCTGCTGGAGCTGCGCCTGATCGATGCCGTGGTCGAGGAGCCGCTGGGCGGTGCCCATCGCGGCCGCGCCACGACGATCGGCCGGGTCGGCGACGCGATCGAGCAGCACCTGGCCGAGCTGGACAGCATGGCGGGCGCCGACCTGCGCCGCAACCGCCGCGAGAAGTTCATCCGGATGGGCCA
>NZ_WUJP01000992.1 GCF_009806515.1 Geminicoccus flavidas
GGCGGTGGAGGCCTGAACCTTATCTTCGGCGCCAGCTTTGGTGCTGCCGCCAGGACCGCTCCGGCCGCCATCGGCCCCGGCACGGCGTGCCGGCCAGCGCCGACAGGTCGACGCCGCCGCCTTTTGCGAACACGTCTGCCACGGCCGGCGCCAGGAAGGGATAGGCGGCGACGATGCCGGTCAGCTCGGCGTGCCGCTTGCGCAGCGTTTCCCCGTCGAGATCACCCGGCAGCGCCCGGCTGACCAGCCCCAGCCCCACCAGCACCGCCAGCGGCAGGAGCCGCCTCACCCTCGCTTCATCTCATGCCCGCCCTTGCCGAGCCCATCCGTCAAAGCTAGTTCGCCCGTTCATGCCACCCATTGCTTAGAGCGGAAGTCATCGATGAGCGCGCGCGACCAGTTGATGGGCCTCCTGGCCGAGCTCGGCATCGTGGCGGCCACCCACGAGCACCCGCCGGTCTACACAGTGGAGGAGGCCCAGGCTCATACGGCGCATCTGCCGGGCGGCCACTGCAAGAACCTGTTCCTCAAGGACAAGAAGGGCCAGCTGTTCCTGGTGGTCTGCCTGGACAGCCAGGAGGTGCGGATCAACGCCCTGGCGAGGCGCCTGGGTGCGGCGCGCCTCTCGTTCGGCAATGCCGAGCTGCTCCTGGCGACGCTTGGCGTCACGCCGGGTTCGGTTACCCCGTTCGCGCTGATCAACGACGTCGAGCGCAAGGTGCAGCCGGTGCTGGACGCCAAGATGCTGCGCCACGAGATCCTGAACTATCACCCGCTCACCAACGAGGCCACCGTGTCGATCCGCAGCGCGGAGCTGACCCGGCTGCTGACCCACTGGGGCTATCGGCCGATCATCCTCGACCTGGACGAGGTGGGCGACGCGCCCGAAGCGTGACGACGCCCCACGGGAAGGCTTGATTCGCCCGGGCGGCGGGCTACGCTCAAGGCCACGCCGATTTGTGTCTGCGGGAGAGACCGTGCTGCGAGGCGCGGCGCCGAAGGAGCAACCGCCCCGGAAACTCTCAGGCAGAAGGACCGCAGGGGACACAGGCGCTCTGGAGAGAGGCCGCATCGACGCGGCCCACCGAAGGGGAGCGTGGCACTGTCCGGGTCAGACCGGGCAGGGCTCCGTGTAAGCTCTCAGGTACGGGACAGAGGGGGCGCAACCGATCCGGAGGTCCGGCTCGGTCCTGCGTCTGCCGGAGGTCCTGTTGCCCGATTCCATCAAGACCACGCCGCTGAACGGCCTGCATCGCGAGCTGGGCGCCCGCATAGTGCCGTTCGCGGGCTGGGACATGCCGGTCCAGTATCCCACCGGGATCCTGACCGAGCACCTGCATACCCGCTCGGCCGCCGGGCTGTTCGACGTGTCGCACATGGGCCAGCTCCTGATCACCGGGCCTGATCCGGCCAGGGCGATCGAGCGCCTGGTGCCGGCCGACATCGTGGGCCTGGGCGAGGGCAAGGCGCGCTACACGGTGCTGACCGCCGAGGACGGCGGCATCCTGGACGATTTGATCATCACCAGGGACGCGCCGGACCGGCTGTATGTCGTGGTGAACGCGGGCGGGACCGAAGCCGACCTCGCCCACCTGAAGGCAGGGCTCGAGCCAGAGCACCAGGTTACCCATCTGGCCGACCGGGCGCTCCTGGCCCTGCAGGGGCCGCAGGCGGTCGCCTGCGTCGCGCGGATCGTGCCGGAGGTCGAGCGGCTGGGCTTCATGGAAAGCCTCGTCACCACCGTTCAGGGCGTCGAGGTGCGGATCTCGCGGCTGGGCTACACCGGCGAGGATGGGGTGGAGCTGAGCGTGCCGGCGGATCATGCGGTCAAGTTCGCCCGCACCCTGCTCGCCATGGAGGAAGTGAAGCCGATCGGCCTGGGTGCGCGCGATTCGCTGCGCCTGGAGGCGGGGCTTTGCCTCTACGGCCACGACATCGACACGACCACTTCCCCGGTGGAAGCGAACCTCGCCTGGACGATTGGCAAGCGCCGCCGCGAGGAAGGCGGGTTTCCCGGGGCCGAGCGGATCCTGCGCGAGATCGCCGAGAAGCCCGCGCGCCGGCTGGTCGGGCTGAGGCCCGAGGGCAAGGCCCCTGCCCGCGAGGGTGCCGAGATCACCACGACTGACGGCTCGCCGATCGGCAAGGTCACCTCAGGCGGCTTCGGCCCTAGCGTCGGCGGCCCGATCGCGATGGGCTATGTCGTCGCTGCCCAGGCGGCGCCCGACACTGCCGTACATATCCTGGTGCGCGGCAAGCCGCTGCCCGCCACCGTCGTCAAGCTGCCCTTCACCCCGCACCGCTATGCCCGCCGAGGAGCCTGATCGCATGACTACGCGCTACACCAAGGACCATGAATGGGTGAAGGTCGAGGGCGACGTCGCCACGGTCGGCATCACCGACCACGCCCAGCAGCAACTGGGCGACGTCGTGTTCGTCGAGCTGCCCGAGGTCGGCACCGTCGTCGAGAAGGGCGGCGACATGGCGGTGGTCGAGAGCGTCAAGGCCGCCTCGGAGGTCTATGCCCCGATCTCCGGCAAGATCGTCGCGGCCAATCAGGCGATCGTCGACGAGCCGGGCTCGGTCAATCTCGGCGCCGAGGGCGATGCCTGGTTCTGCAGGATCGAGGCCTCGGACCTTTCGGAGCTGGACGAGCTGATGTCCCGCGCCGACTACGACGCCTACATCGCCACGCTGGACTGAAGGCACGTTCATGACGATGGAGGACCTGCCTCTCGCCGCGCTCGAGGACCACAATGCCTTCGTGCGCCGGCATATCGGCCCGGATGCCGCCGAGCAGGCGGCGATGCTCCAGACGCTGGGGCTCACCACGCTGGATGAGCTGATCGAGGAGACGATCCCGGCAGCAATCCTGGCGAGGCGCCCGTTCGCGATCAAGCCGCCGGCCAACGAGCACGAGGCGCTGGCGGAATTGCGCGGCTATGCGCAGAAGAACCGGATCACGACCTCGCTGATCGGCATGGGCTATTACGGCACCCACACGCCGAACGTGATCCTGCGCAACGTCCTGGAGAACCCGGGCTGGTACACCGCCTACACGCCGTACCAGGCCGAGGTCAGTCAGGGCCGGCTGGAGGCGGTGCTGATCTTCCAGCAGGCCGTGCAGGACCTGACTGGCATGGAGATCGCCAACGCCTCGCTGCTCGACGAGGCGACCGCGGCGGCCGAGGCCATGACCATGGCCCTGCGCGTGGCGAAGTCCAAGTCGATGCGCTTCTTCGTCGACGCCGACACCCACCCGCAGACGCTGGCCGTCCTGCGCACCCGCGCCGAGCCGCTCGGCATCGAGGTGGTGGTGGGCGGGCTCGACGATGGGCTGCCGGAAGACCTGTTCGGCGGCCTGCTCTCCTACCCCGGCTCGTCCGGCCAGGTGTGTGACCTGCGCGGGCCGATCGAGGCGATCCAGCGAGGCGGCGGCCTCGCGATCGTCACCTCCGACCTCCTGGCACTGGCGGTCCTGACTCCGCCCCGCGAGATGGGTGCCGACGTGGTGGTGGGCTCCGCCCAGCGCTTCGGCGTGCCGATGGGCTTCGGCGGCCCCCATGCCGCGTTCTTCGCGACCAAGGACGCGCACAAGCGCTCCATGCCCGGCCGGCTGATCGGCGTGTCTCGCGATGCCGCCGGCGGCACGGCGCTGCGCATGGCGCTGCAGACCCGCGAGCAGCATATCCGCCGCGAGAAGGCCACCTCCAACATCTGCACCGCCCAGGTGCTCCTGGCCGTGATGGCGGCCTTCTACGCCGTCTATCATGGGCCCGACGGCATCCGGCGGATCGCGCAGCGCGTCCACCGCCTGACCCGGATCCTGGCACGTGGCCTCGCCCAGGCCGGTGTCACCGTCGAAACCAGCGCCTTCTTCGACACCCTGACCCTGCACGTGCCGGGCCGGGCGGAAGAGATCGTGGCGACGGCCCACGCGCAGGACATCGACCTGCGGCGCATGGGGCCGGACCGGATCGGCCTGTCGCTGGATGAGACCTCGACCCGGGCGACCGTGGAAGCGGTGCTCGGCCTGTTCGGCGACCGCGTGCTGTCGGTGGAAGAGCTGGACGAGGCCCTGCCCAGCGTCCTGCCGCTGCCGCTGCAGCGCCAGTCCGCCTATCTGCAGCACCCGACCTTCTCGCTCTACCACAGCGAGACCGAGATGCTGCGCTATCTGCGTCATCTGCAGTCCAAGGACATCGCGCTCGACCGCTCGATGATCCCGCTGGGCTCCTGCACGATGAAGCTGAACGCGACGGCGGAGATGATCCCGGTGACCTGGCCGGAGTTCGGCCAGATCCACCCGTTCGCACCGAAGGACCGCTGGGAAGGCTACCGGCTGGTCCTGGACGACCTGGAGCACTGGCTGGCGACCATCACCGGCTTCGACCAGGTCTCGCTGCAGCCCAATGCCGGCAGTCAGGGCGAGTATGCCGGGCTGCTCGCGATCCGCGCCTACCACCGCGCCCGCGGTGATGTGGACCGTGACGTCTGCCTGATCCCCTCCTCCGCGCACGGCACCAACCCGGCCTCGGCGGCGATGGCCGGGATGCGGATCGTGGTAGTCGCCTGCGACGCGCAGGGCAACGTGTCGATCCCGGATCTCGAGGCCAAGATCGCCCAGCACGCGGGCAAGGTCGCGGCGCTGATGATCACCTACCCCTCGACCCATGGCGTGTTCGAGGAAGGGATCCGCGAGATCTGCCAGCTGGTCCATGACGCCGGTGGCCAGGTCTACATGGACGGGGCCAACCTGAACGCCATGGTCGGCCTGTGCCGGCCGGCCACGTTCGGCGCTGACGTCAGCCACATGAATCTGCACAAGACCTTCTGCATCCCGCATGGCGGCGGCGGCCCGGGCATGGGGCCGATCGGCGTGAAGGCGCATCTGGCGCCCTATCTGCCGGGCCATCCGGTGGTGGAAGGGGTCAATCCGGCGGCGGTGCCCGGCGAGCCCGACCACACCGTCTCGGCGGCACCCTGGGGCTCCGCCTCGATCCTGCCGATCTCCTGGATGTATATCCGGATGATGGGCGTGGAAGGCCTGGCGCAGGCCACCAGGGTAGCAATCCTGAACGCCAACTACATCGCCAACCGCCTGCACCCGCACTTCCCGGTGCTCTACCGCGGCGCCAAGGGCCGGGTCGCCCACGAGTGCATCATCGACCTGCGCCCACTCAAGGAAAGCTCGGGCATCACGCCGGAGGACGTGGCCAAGCGGCTGGTCGACTACGGCTTCCACGCACCGACCATGTCCTTCCCGGTGGTCGACACGCTGATGATCGAGCCCACCGAGAGCGAGAGCCGGCGCGAGCTGGACCGCTTCTGCGACGCGATGATCGCGATCCGCGCGGAGATCGCCAAGGTCGAGGACGGCACCTGGTCGCTGCAGGACAACCCGGTGCGCAACGCGCCGCATGTCCCGAACGCCCTGCTCGGCCGGGCCTGGAACCATGCCTACGACCAGGACACCGCGTTCCATCCGGGCCGCCATCCCTTGTGGGACGACAAGTACTGGCCGCCCGTGGCGCGGGTCGACAACGTGTTCGGCGACCGCAACCTGATCTGCTCCTGCCCTCCTATGGAGGACTGGCAGGAAGCCGCGGAGTAGGCCGGCAAGTGCTGCCACCGGCCCGGCAGGAATTGCCGGGTCGGGTTCGGCAGACATTCGGCTTCATGTAGCGATGATTCGACTAGCAGGCCGGGACCGAGCCAGGAGACTGGTTTGGCCCGGCCTTTGCTGTTCTTGGCGGCGACCGATCCGTTTCGGGTGACCGACCGCCATGTTCCATCGCCTGGCCCTCCCGCTGCTCCTGCTGTTCACCCTGCTCTGCCGGCTGGTCCAGCCGGATCCGGCGCTGGCCGCGCAGTCGCGCATCAAGGACGTCGCCGACTTCGAGGGTGTCCGCGACAACGTGCTGGTCGGCTACGGCCTGGTGGTCGGGCTGAACAGCACCGGCGACAGCCTGCGCAACTCCGCCTTCACCCAGGAGAGCCTGACCGCCATGCTCGACCGGCTGGGCGTGGCGACCCGCGGCGGCAAGCTCAACACCAAGAACGTCGCCGCGGTGATGGTGACCGCCACCCTGCCGCCGTTTGCCCGGCAGGGCAGCCGCGTTGACGTGTCCGTCAGCGCGCTGGGTGACGCCAAGTCCCTGAACGGGGGCACGCTGCTGGTGACCCCGCTGATGGGTGCCGATGGCGAGATCTATGCCGTGGCCCAGGGTGCGCTCACCACCGGCGGCTTCGAGGTCGGCGGCGAGGCGGAGAAGGTCACCCGCGGCGTGCCGACCAGCGCCCGCATCCCGTCGGGTGCCATCGTCGAGCGTGAGGTCGCCTTCGCACTGGCCGACCTGCAGGCGGTCCGCCTGGCGCTGCGCAACCCCGACTTCACCACCGCGGCCCGGATCGCCGCGGCGGTCAACCGCTGGTCCAAGACAGTGGGTGCTGAGGCGGTCGACCCGGCGACCGTGGTCCTGGAGGTCCCGGCCGGCTACCGCGACCGCATCGCGCTGCTGATGAGCGAGGTGGAGCAGCTCAAGATCGATCCGGACCAGCCCGCGCGCATCCTGGTCGATGAGACCAAGGGCATCATCGTGATCGGCGAGAATGTCCGGATCAGCACGGTGGCGATCGCTCAGGGCAACCTCACCGTGCGAGTCACCGAGACCCCCCAGGTGAGCCAGCCCGCACCCTTCTCCGACGGCGAGACGGTGGTCACCCCGCAGACCAACGTCCAGGTCGATGACCAGAGTGGCCGGGGCATGGCGGTCCTGAGCGGTGCCGTCACCCTGCAGGACCTGGTCGACGGGCTGAACGCCATGGGGGTGGGGCCGCGCGACATGATCGGGATCATCCAGGCGATCAAGGCGGCCGGCGCGCTGCAGGCCGAGATCGAGGTGATGTGATGGCGCATGCCGACCTGCCCTTCCCCGATCCCCTCCACACCGCTGACGCCACGCGCCAGCCAGCGCCCCTGCGCAAGTGGCCCGCGGCCGAGGAGACCGCCCGCGAGTTCGAGAGCGTGTTCCTCGCCAGGATGCTGGAAGGCATGAGCACGGGCTTAAGCGGCTCTCTCCTGTCCGGCGGCCAAGCCGAGGAAACCTGGCGGTCCTTCATGAACGACGAATACGCGAAACTGATCAGCCGCTCCGGCGGCATAGGCGTCGCCGATGCGGTCCTCCAGGCCATGCTCGGCGCCCAGGAGGTCGAGTGATGGAAGCTCTGGAACGGGAGAGCGTCGTAATGATGCTGATGCGCCAGCTGGAACAGGTGATGGAGCAGGAGATCCTGATCCTGCGCGCGATGCGCCTCGACCGGCTGGAGGAGGTGGTCACCGAGAAGACCGTGCTTTGCCAGGCCTACGA
>NZ_WUJP01000993.1 GCF_009806515.1 Geminicoccus flavidas
GGCGGAACTGCGCGCCCTGCGCCGCGAGCCTGAGCTGCTGGCGGGGCTGGACCCGGCGCTGCGTACCGAGCTGGAGCATGCCACCCGCGACTTCCAGGCGCGCGCCGGCGCCAACCTGCGCGCCCTGGACGCGGCGCGGGCCGTGGTCGAGCGGGTGATGCGCCATATCGGCGCCAGCCTCGAGGCGGCACCGTTCAAGCCCAAGCTGTACCGCCACAGGCCCGAGCGCACGCCGATGCGCGGCCAGGTCATCGCCCTCGCCTTCGACCGGCAGATCTGACCCATGTCGCTCGCCGCCACCCTCGCCAATGCCGCCTCGGGACTCAGCGTCGCCCAGGCCGCACTCGCCACCACCGCCAACAACGTCAGCAACGTCAACACGCCGGGCTACACCCGCAAGGTCGTGCAGCAGGAGACCCGGATCCTGGCCGGCCAGGGTGCCGGTGCACGGGCCCTGGACGTCACCCGGATCGCCGACCAGTTCGTCGCCAGCCAGGCGCGCGAGCAGGCGATCCGGCTGGGCCGCAGCGACATGCTGGCGACGATCCAGCAGCGCATCCAGGACACGATCTATGGCGAGCCTGCCCAGACCGGCCGGGGCATCTCGTCGAGGCTGACCGACC
>NZ_WUJP01000994.1 GCF_009806515.1 Geminicoccus flavidas
TCCTGACCTCGCTGGACTCACTGGCCGCTTCACCCCACCAGGTCGCCGCCCGCAGCGAGGTCCTGGGCCGGATCGAGGCGACGCTCTCGACTCTGACGGCCGACCTCGCGGCCGTCGAGACGATCCGCTCGAACGTGGACCACCAGATCGGCCAGGTGGTCGGCTCGATCAACACCGACATAGCCGAGCTCGCCGCGATCAACCAGCAGTTCAGCCGCGGCAACGGCTCGGTCGATCTCGAGGATCGCCGCGACCGGGTGCTGGCCCGGCTGGCCGGCCAGATCGACATCCAGGTCGGTTGGCAGGACGACGGCCAGGTCGACGTCACCACCCGCAACGGTACGGTGCTGCTCGACGGTGAGCCCCGGCAGGTCGTGTACGAGCCGGCCTCCTCGACCGGGTCCGGCTCGCCGTTCGGCCGGATCGCGGTCTATGCCGCAAAGGACATCGACCGGGCGACCGGACTGCCGGTGACCGGCGCCCGTTCGGACGAGCTGGTGAGCGCTGGCACCCGCGCCGCCCTGACGCCGGAGCTGACAGCGGCCGGCGCCCTGCCGGTCGTCTCGAACTTGCGCGGCGGCAGCCTGCAGGGCCTGATCGAGGCGCGCGACCGGGTGCTGCCGGATCTGGCCGACCAGTTGGCCGAGCTGGCGCTGGCGGTCCGCCATCGCCTGAACGCCGCGCACAACGACGCCGCCGCCAGCCCGCCGCCAGCCACGCTCTCTGGCACCCGCGTGGGCTTGGCGCCTACGGACGCATTTGCCGGCTCGGGCACCGCCACGATCGCGCTGGTCGACCGCAGCTCGGGCACCACCGCCTTGGCCTTCCAGCTCGACCTGGCGGGCTTCGCCTCGGTGGACGACGTGCTGACGGCGGTGAATGCGGCATCGGGCGGGGCGATCAGCGCCACCCTGGACGGCCAGGGTCAGCTCATGCTCGCGAGCAGCAATCCGGCGCTCGGCATCGCGATCAGCGAAGGCGACAGCGCCATCGCCGCCAGCGATTCCGCCGGCCATGGCTGGAGCTTCGGCTTCTCCCATTATTTCGGCTTGAACGACCTGATCGTCGATGCACCGGGCGGCAGCGTGGGCAGGATCCGGCCGGACGCCGCCGCCGACGGCTTCGCCCTGGCCACCGCCACGCTGGATGCCGCGGCAGGCCCGCCGCTCGTAGCCAGCCTCGGCGGCAAGGGCGACGGAACCGGCGCTGCCAGGCTCGCCGCGGCCTTGCGCGAGCCGGGCAGCGTGATCGCCCGCGGCGGGCTGCCGGCCTATGCCGTATCGGTGACCGGCTATGCCGCCGACATCACCAGCCTGGCCGCGGCCGCGGCGGCGGAGGCGCAGCGCGTCGCAACCGGCGACCAGGCGCTCGCCACCGACCTCGCGACTCGGCAGGGCAGCCTGAGCGGGGTGAACCTCGACGAGGAGATGTCCCGCCTGATCCTCTACCAGCAGGCCTACAGCGTTTCCGCCCGCATCATCTCGATCACCGACGACCTGTTCGGCGAGCTCCTGCGGATCGCCGGCTGAAGGAGCCATTCGACATGATCGAACGCATCGGCGACTTCGCCCACCAGACTAGGCTCGCCGACATGATGGGCGCCACCCGCGCGCGTGTCCGCAGCCTGGAGATTGACGTCGTCACCGGCAAGAGTGCCCGCAGCTTCGCCGAGATCCCGCAGGACACGGGACTCCTGCTGCGCACCCGCGAGCAGCTGGCCGGCGGCAGGAGCTTCATCGCCCAGAACGAGCGCCTCACCAACGAGATCCAGGTGATGGACGGCGCTCTGGGCAGCATCGTCTCGACGGCGGAGCGGCTGCGCACCCTGCTGGTCCAGCGCCTGAACGACCCGACCGGCCAGGAGATGCCGCTCGACATCGAGGCCGCGGCGATGCTGGAGGAGGTCGCGGCCAACCTGAACACCACCTCGGACGGGCGCTATCTGTTTGCCGGCACCGCCACCGACCTCAAGCCGGTGACGCTGCCGCCCGCCCCACTCACCACCGCCGACCCCACTCTATACTATGCCGGCGACGAGCGGTCCCGCACCGTCTGGCTCGATCGGGACGTGGCGATCGGCCTGCCCGCGCGGGCCGACGACCCGGCCTTCGCGCAACTGATCGCCGCCCTCGGCACCGCCGTCGCCGCCCATGGCTCGGGCGACCGGGCGCAGCTCGAGAGCGCCTTGACCCGGGCCGAGCAGGCGCTCACCGGTGTGGTGGAGCTGCGCAGCCGGGTCGGCGCGGTGGCCAGCCGGGTCGCGGACGTCACCGAGCACCAGCGCGACACGGTGCTCTATCTGGACGAGACCCGCGCCGCGATCGAGGACACCGACATCGCCGCGGCCATGACCGGAATGGCGCAGGACAAGGTCGCGATCGAGGCATCCTATCTCCTGGTCAGCCAGATCAGCAGCCTGTCGCTGGTCGACTATCTGCGCTGAGCCCACTACCTGAACTCGACGCATCGCCATGAGCACCGGCCGGCACTCAGCAACCACCGCCGGCATGGCTGCACCCCGGCCCTGCGAGACTCTACGCTACACCGCCCGCGACGGCACCGCCAACCCGACCTGCCCGCTGGAAGGCTCCGCTCCGGGATGCAGCGCCGGCGATAGCACCGGCCGAAGACGCCATCGGTTTCGGTGGCGCGGACGGCGACGCGGCGGCCGACAAAGGCCTTGGAGCAGTTGATGGACCGACCCTGGGAGACGATCCAGCCGCCGGCATGAACGGTGCGGACGGGCATGCCCGGCTCGCACGCCGGCGGGTGGATCAGCGTGGGCATAGGCAGCGAGCCCGGCACGTAGCGGCTGGCCGGAGTGGCCATGGCCAGTGCCTCGTACTGGCCATGGCCGTTGCAGATCTAGCGCCGAGTGCCGAACGCCGCCTGCGCCTGGTCACGATGGGTGAACGCGACCATGGGGGAGTCCCAGGAGCGTGCGGTGGAACCGTGCCTTCCCGGGTCAAGCCCGACGGCCGGCTCATTTCTCGTGTCTGCGGGCGAAAGGGCTGACCGTAGACTACCCTCACCTCCAGGTCGAGCAGCCACACCGTGAAGAGCGTGTTCCCGCCCGTGCTGCCGGCAGCACCCCGGGGCCAAGCCCCCTGCTGATGGCCATGACGGTCGGTGAGCAGACGATCGGATAGGCCGTGCTGCCAGAACACCAGCCGCGCCTGGGCCGCCGGCGGCCGGTGCAAGCAATCCAGAGCGTGTTACGGACCAAGTCGAACAGCGCGACTGCCTTGCTGAGCATGAGGATGACGAAGGCGACAAAGTGCAGGCCTGCCAGGGTCTGCGGTAGTCGCTCGCAATCGCGGGCCAGCCGACGAAAGCGGGCGGCCCAGGCGAAGGAGCGCTCGGCTTCCCATCACCAGCCAGCAGGCCGATGATCCGCTTCCCGCCGGGACGGCGGTCAGCAGACCGCCGGGGGGCGCCGGGGCAGCAGCACGAAGCCACGTCTGGCCTCAGGCAAGCGCACGACCTGCAGAACAATTCCATGCTCTTGGGCGGCTTGGGCCGGCTCGGCGCCTGTGTAGCCCTGGTCGACGTAAGCAAGTTCGACGTTCTGACCAGTGGTCTCCTGTACGGCCGGGGAGAGGTGAGCTACTTGCGCCCGGTCGCCTTCTGTTGCGGGCGTGACGTGCAGCGCCAGCAAGTGACCGAGCGTGTCCACCGCCGCATGTACCTTGGAAGCCCTTGCGCCGCTTGGCTCCATCATGGCCCGCCTGTGCCCCGCTCAGGGCTCTGGAGCGTGCGTGCGTCCAACACGAGCGCACGTGGCTCGGGGGCACGGCCCTGAACCGAGCGCAACGCGGCGCGCAGATCGTGCACCATGACCTCGTACACGCCCGCCATCATCCAGCGCCGGGCTTGGTCGTAGACCGCGTGCCCGGGCGGGAAGTCGCCTGGCAGTAGACGCCGGGGCGCGCCGGCCCGCATCAGCCAGCGCAGCGCGTCGAATACCGCCCGCAGGTCGTGCCGGCGCTGGCCAGCATCCTCGGGTAGAAGCGTGAGACAGGGCGCGACGAGCGCCCACTCTTCTTCCGTACGGTCGGTCGGGTAGCGGTAAAGTCGGACGCGTCCGTCATGCCCCCGATCTGGCCATCCACTCGGTCCGTAGCACCCTCTAGGAAGGACGCTACTTCCCGGATTACGGGAGCGCGCTATCTGCACGAACGAACCCGAGAGCCCCCCGCCGGCCTGCTGTTACGGGTGCCGGCGG
>NZ_WUJP01000995.1 GCF_009806515.1 Geminicoccus flavidas
ATGTGCGGCCGGTCGAAATGCGGCTGCAGCGTGATCGAGTACATGAAGATGTCCTGGCCCACCCGCTCGGCCAGCGCATCCTGCACGGTGCGCAGGTTCTCGGTGACCAGCGGGCAGACCTGGCCGCAGCTCTGGAAGAAGAAGTTGATCAGCACCACCCGGTCGCGGATCAGGTCGTCGTAGAACCGGTATTCCCGGCCGTCCTGGTCGACCACCGCGATGTCGGGGATGCCATAGGGCTTGCTCGCGCCGACCGCCGCCTGCGCTCCGGGCAGGGCCGAACCGGCGACCGTTCCGGCAATGACGCCGCCACCTCCTGTGAACAATGTTCTTCGATCCATATCCTCGTCCTCGAGAAAGGCGCGGCAAGGCGCGCGCATCCCCCCGGCGGACACTCACTGGCCCAGGGAAGATCATGCATGGGCCCGAGCGGACAGCGCCGCCCGAACATCATCGCAAGCAGGCGCCTAATGGCACCGCATCAGGATAATTACAAATAAGTACGGATCATCACATTCATGTCAAGTTGATTTAATTCAGGTTATATACCTGAATACTTTGAAGTTATAGATGACTATAACTTTGGCTATAAAAAGGCCTGAGAACATGGCTCCCCCAGGCGCCTGCTGACGAGCGGGCAGCCAATGCCCTGGGCCGGCGACAGCGCACGGGCGCGGGCGGCCGGGCGCGCTGCCCGGCCGCCTTCAGGCGGTGATGTCGAGATGCTGCGCGGCTTTGGCCGGGGGCTGCCCCTCAGCCCGCCGGGACCGGTGCCGCGTCCGGCAGCACGCCCTCGGCCTTCAGCTCCTGCCAGAACGCCGCCGGGATCCGCTGCCGCATCAGCTCGGCGTTCTGCCGGACCCGCTCCGCGTTCTTGGTGCCGGGGATCACCGTGGCCACCACCGGATGGGCGGCGCAGAACTGCAGGGCGGCCGCGCGCAGGTCGACCCCATGGCGTTCAGCGATCGTGCGCAGCCGGTCGCGCGCGGCGACCTTGTCCGGTGGTGCTTCGGCATACTCGAAGGTGGTGCCCCCGGCGATCAGCCCGGAATTATACGGGCCGCCCACCACCACATGGACGCCGCGCTCTGCGCAGCGCGGGAAGAACTCGTCCAGTGCCGGCTGGTTCAGCAGGCTGTAGCGGCCG
>NZ_WUJP01000996.1 GCF_009806515.1 Geminicoccus flavidas
GCCAGGAGGAACACGTCCGGGTCGGCCTGCTCCAGGGCCAGGATGCAGGGCTCGACCAGGTTCACGCCCAGGCCCCAGGCGCGGATCACGCCCTCCTCGCGCAGCCGGGTGAGCGCCACCACCGCCCCTTCCATGGCGGTCCGGAACGCCTCCTTCCATTGCGGGCCGTGATGGTCCTCGGCACAGTCATGGATGTAGACGATGTCGATCTGCGCCATGCCCAGGCGCTGCATGCTGTCGTCCAGCGAGCGCCGCACGCCGTCGGCCGTGTAGTCGTAGTCGCTGCGGAACGGCATGCAGTTGACGAACGGGCCCTGCTGCCCCGCCTTGCTCGCGTCCGGGCGGAGCAGCCGGCCGACCTTGGTGGACAGCACGAACTGGTCGCGCGGGTAGCGGCGCAGCGCATGGCCGAAGCGATGCTCGGACACGCCCGAGCCGTAATGGGGTGCGGTGTCGAAATGGCGGATGCCGGCATCCCAGGCCGCCGCCAGGGTGGCGTCGGCGTCGGCGTCGGAGATCTCCGCGAACATGTTGCCCAAAGGCGCCCCGCCGAAGCCGAGCGGTCCTGGCGGAACGAAATGCTTGCCGTTCGACATGACGGATCTCCTCCTTGCGGGCGACGGGGCCCGGCGTGCGGCCCGGTGCAGTCGGCCGCATCCTGATGCAGCTAGATTGCGCAGCCTCCGAGCCGGAGCAAGCCGGGGGCGCGGCAATCGGTTTCGTGGGTGGGGCACTGCCTTCTGCCGTCTCCGGTTGCATCGTCGGATGATTCACCTAGGCTCCCCCGGCGCAGGGCAGGCAGCAGCCACGACCGAACGAACGGCACCAAGCCGGCGGCAGGCGACGACATGGCTGCGCCAGATCAGGGACGGTAGGCGAATGAAGGCGATCAT
>NZ_WUJP01000997.1 GCF_009806515.1 Geminicoccus flavidas
CAGGCAGACGGCCATCGCGATGGGCATGGCGACGTCGCTCCTGGGCATGGCAGCGCTCGGCACGGCACAGGCCCAGGAGCCGGTCACCGTCACGATCGGCTGGGCGCCGCCGGACATCACCGGCGTGTTCAAGACCGCCACCGACTTCTTCGAGAAGTCGGCGCAGGACGCCAAGGCGCATGGCTTCAACGTCGAGGTCATCACCCGCGCCCCCACCAGCCATCTGGCGTTCGCCGACCAGGTCGCGATCATCGAGGACTTCATCCAGCGCCGGGTCGACGTGATCGCGGTCTCGCCCTCGGAAGTGCAGACGGTGCGGTCCGCCCTGGCCGCGGCCGGCGAGGCCGGCATCCCGGTGATCGTGGTGAACCTCTTGGAGCCGATCGAAGGCCTCGACATCGCTTCCTATATCGGCTTCGACAATACCCAGGGCGGCATGGTCAGCGCCTATTCGGTGGCCGACTATTTTGGCGGCCCGGGCGTGCTCGGTGCCGGCGAGAAGGTCGAGGTGAAGCCCGGCGATTATCTCGACCTGGAGTTCTGGCAGAAGACTTATGCCGACCTGCCCGAGGAGGAGCGGGCCAAGATCAAGGCCAAGGGCGTGATCATCGAGGGTGTCGCCGGCGGCTTCTTCTCCACGGCACGGCTGAGCGGCTTTCATGAAGTCATGAAGCAGTTCCCGAACGTGGAGATCGTGGGCAACCCGTGTGCTGCCGACTGGAACCGCGAGAAGGCCACGCGCTGCACTGAGGACTTCATGCAGAGCGCCGGGCAGGATCTGGACTTCATCTGGGCCGCGTCCAACGAGATGGGCCTGGGCGCCATGCTGGCGCTGGGCAACGCCAACCGCCTGCAGCTGGCCAACGAGCCGCATGAATCGGGCTCGGGCAAGGTCGCGGTGTTCACCAACGACGTGACACCGGAATCGGTCGACCAGATCGCCAACCACCGGCTGATCGCCGAGACCACCCACGGCTTTGCCGACTGGGGCTGGTTCGGCACCAAGTTCGCGGTGCAGCTGGCCTGCCAAGTGGAGACCCCGACCCAGTTCGACATCCGCCCGCGCACCGTCTACGTGGACAATGCCCGCGAGTTCTATCCAGACCCGCAGCTCCCCGACATCGACTGGGACACGATCCGCGCGAACTGCAAGAAGGCCGGCTGAGCGGCCTCGCTGTTTGCTCGTCATGGCCGGGCCTGATCCGGCCATCCAGCCTGACGGCTCCGTTGCCTGGATGGCCGGCTCAAGGCCGGCCATGACAAAAATAATACCGTCTCCTGGAACAGTCCGTGACCGCGACCGTCCTCCGCCCGTCCGCCGCACCCCCCGCCGGCGCGCCGGTCCTCCTGCGCCTGGAATCGATCGAGAAGGCCTTCGTGGGCGTGCGGGCGCTGAAAGGCGTCTCGCTGGAGCTGCTGGCCGGCGAAGTCCAGATGCTGCTGGGCGAGAACGGGGCCGGCAAGTCGACGCTCATGAAGATCCTGGCCGGCGAGTACGCGCCGACCGCCGGGCGGATTGTGGTGCGCGGCCGCGAGGTGGCAGGTCTCACCCCGGACAGTGCTAAGGCGCTGGGGATCGGCCTGATCCATCAGGAGCTGAGCCTGGTGCCGGCTCTTTCCGTTGCCGAGAACATCTGCCTCGGCCGCATGCCGACCAACCGGTTCGGGCAGATCGACTGGAAGCGGGCGCACGAGTTGGCCGCTGAGGCGGTCGGGCGCCTGGGTGTTGCGATCGATCCGGGCGCGGAGGTCGGCCGCCTGCAGATCGCCGAGCAGCAGCTGGTCGAGATCGCCCGGGTGCTGGAATGGAACCCGGAGATCCTGCTCCTGGACGAGCCGACCTCAGCCTTGTCCGATGCCGAGCGCGAACGCCTGTTCGCCGTGATCCGCCGCCTGAAAGAACGCGGTGTGGGCATGATCTACATCTCGCACCACCTGGCCGAGATCCCGATGATCGCCGACCGGGTCACCGTGCTCCGGGACGGCAGCGTGGTCGGCACGATCCTGCCGGACGAGGCCGACGAGGACCGCTGCATCTCCATGATGGTCGGCCGCTCGCTGGAGGACCAGTTCCCCAAGCCCGTCGTGGCCAAGGGCGCGCCGGCCCTGGAGGTGGCGGGCCTGAGCGCCGGCAAGACGCTCCAGGACCTGTCCTTCACCCTCCATCAGGGCGAGATCCTGGGCATTTTCGGCCTGATGGGTGCCGGACAGGAGGAAGTTGCCGCCGCTTTGTTCGGCCTGCAGAAGAGCCGGGGCCGCATCCGGATCAATGGGCAGGACCGGGGGATCCGCACGCCGGCGGACGCGATCGCGCAGGGCCTGGGCCTGCTCACCCGCGACCGGCGCCAGAGCCTGGTGCCGATGCTCACCGTGGGCCCCAACCTGTCGCTGCCCTGGCTCAGCAACCGCTCGCCCTGGTCGGCCCTGCAGCACCGGCGGGAAAGCGAGGAGGTCCAGCGCTACATCGCCGACCTGAAGATCCGCCCAGCCACCACCACCACGCCGGTCCGCTTCTACAGCGGCGGCAACCAGCAGAAGGTCATCCTGGCGCGCTGGATGTCGAGCGGGGCCAGCATCCTGGTGTTCGACGAGCCGACCCGCGGCATCGATGTCGGCGCCAAGGCCGACGTGTTCGCGCTGATGGGCGATCTCGTGCAGCGCGGCATGTCCGTCCTGATGATCTCGTCGGAGCTCAACGAGCTGATCGGCATGGCCGACCGCGTCCTGGTGATGCGCGGCGGCCGGGTCTCGGCCGAGCTCGGGCGCCACGAGCTGAGCCAGGAAGCCCTCCTGCGCCACGCGAGCTGAAAGAACCAAGATGGCCTCCCAGCGATCCCTTCCCTCCGCACCCGGCGGTGCCGGCACCCGCTACCGTGACCTCCTGCTGCGCGGCGGACCGTTCATCGCGCTCGTGATCCTGTGCGTCTTCCTGTCGATGGCCACGCCGCACTTCGCGACCCTCGACAACATGTTCAACATCACCCGCCAGTCGGCGTTCACCGCGATCCTGGCGGTGGGCCAGACCTTCGTGATCCTGACCGGCGGCATCGACCTGTCGGTGGCGGCGGTGGCGGCCCTGTCCGCCTGCGTGACCACGGTGCTGCTGACCACGCCACTGGTCCTGTTCGGCTACGATTTCGGCATTCTGCCGGCACCGCTCGCCATCGCGATCGGCTTAGGGGTCGGCTGCGCCTGTGGGGCGCTCAACGGCTGGATCATCGCCCGCTTCAAGATCCCGGACTTCATCGCCACGCTCGGCACCATGACCGTGCTGCGCGGCGTGGCCCTGATCGTCACCGACGGCCTGCCGGTCCCCTCCTTCCAGTCGATGTCGAGTGGCGCCGCCCTGCCGTCCGCCCTGATCCAGGCCGGCAGCGGGTCTGTGCTGGGCATCCCGATCAGCGCCATCATCGCGCTGATCGTGGCGCTCGCCGGCTTCTACATCCTGCGCTACCGGGCACTCGGCCGCGCGATCTTCGCGGTCGGCGGCAACCGGGAGGCGGCCAGGGTCGCCGGCATCGACATCGGCCGCACCAAGATCATGGCCTACATGATCTCCGGGCTCACCGCGGCCATTGCTGGCCTCATCATGGTCGGCCGGCTGAACTCGGCCAACGCGCTGATGGCGGACGGCGAGGAGCTGCGCTCGATCGCGGCGGTGGTGATCGGCGGGACCAATTTGTTCGGCGGCGAGGGCGGCGTGATCGGCTCGCTGGTGGGTGCGGTCATCATCGGCGTGCTCAACAACGGCCTGAACCTGCTCAATGTCAGCCCGTTCTGGCAGCGGATCGTCCAGGGCCTGGTGATCGTGCTGGTGGTGATCTTCGACCAGTGGCGCCGCCGCAAGACCGCCGGCGGCAATTGACGGCGGGGCGGACGGTCCTGCTCGCGCGGAGCCTCGAGCGCACGCTGGAGGCACTCGTGGCGAGGTTCCACGCCGATCCGCCGCCGGGGCCGGTCGAGGCCTGGCTGTTCGAGGACCGGGCAGCCAGGGCGCAGGCCGAGGCCCGGCTGGCCGACCTGGGCATCGCTGCCCGCATCCGCCCGGCCTACAAGCCGTTGCTGGCCTTCTTTCGCGAGGAGGCGGACCTGGCCGGGGTCCGCAGCGCCGTCGTCCGCTATCCCCGCCATCCGGAGGCCCACCCGGACCGCTTCCTCCTGGAAACCTACCCGCTCGCCATGCTGCTGCCGGACGTGGCGGTCCGGTTCGAGCCGGGCGGCGCCGGGCTGACCTACGAGGTGGAACTGCACGGGCGGGACGGCAATTGCCGGCGGCATCGCGTGTTCGCGCCGAATGTGGTCCAGGCCAGCAGCTTCGGCCGGCCCGTGCTCGTCACCTCCGGCTGGCTGCGCATCACCGGCAGTACCGATGGGCCACTCGACACCGAGTACGCGACCCTGTTCCGGCAGGCACTCGATGCGGTGCCGGCCACGGGCGTGCCGGCAGCGCGGCTGGAGATCCGGGCCGACATCGCGGCGGGGGACGAGCCGCTCGGCTGGGGCGACGAGGTCCTGAGCCTGGCGGAAGCACTGCACGAGGACCTGTTCTTCGCGCTACGCGAGCGCTTCCAGGCAGGGGGCGGCGGGAACCGGTCGCTGCAGATCGTGCCGGACATCCGCGCCGGTTCGGCGGCGACCAGCCTGCGGATCATGGCCGACCCGCCGGACGATCCGGGAGAGGCTGCGGGCCCGCGGCCGGCACCGCTCGCCTCGGCGGAGCGGCCGCTGCCGCTCGCACAGGTGCAGGCCGCACTCCGGGCAATGGGTAGACGAGTATTCCAGACGCGCTCGGTTCAGGGCCGCCTGGTCCCCTGGCTCTACCGGCCGGGCAGCGCCGCCCCGGTCCTGATAAGCGCCGCCCAGCACGGCAACGAGACCAGCGGCGTAATCGGCGTGTTGCGCGCCGCTGCAGTGCTGATGCGGCAGAAACGGGCGCATTTCGCCCTGATCCCGGTCGAGAATGTCGACGGCTATGCGCTGCACCAGCGGCTGATCGCCCACAACCCGCACCACATGCACCATGCCGCGCGCTACACAGCGACCGGCGCCGACCTTTCGGCCAGCCGTAACGAAGAGCGGCTGGCCAGGCTCTCGGCACTACAGCACTCTGGTGCGCGGCTGCATCTCAACCTGCATGGCTATCCCGCACACGAATGGACCCGGCCCCTGTCCGGCTACCTGCCGGCGGGCTTCGAGCAGTGGACGATCCCAAGGGGCTTCTTTTTGATCGTCACCCACCATCCGGGCTGGCGCCGGCTGGCGGTTCGGCTGATGGCGACCCTGGCCCGGCGGCTGGGAGCGGACCCGGCGCTGGCCCTGGCCAATGCCCGGCAGCTCGCCGCCCTGCGCCAGCATTCCAACGCCCAGCCGTTCCGGGTGATCGCCGGCGTCCCCTGCTTCCTGACCGAGGGCCGCCATCACGAGGCGCCGCTGACGGTGATCACCGAAGCACCCGACGAGACCGTCCATGGTGCCGAATTCCGCCGCCTGCATACCGCACAGATGCGGGCGGTCCTCCATGCGGTGGCGATCTACCAGAAACTGTGCCGGCCTAACCGGAAGCAGCACCGCCCCCGGCCTCCAGGGGGGTCGCGGCCCGTTGCGCCACGTCGTAAGCCAGGGTCGGCGCGCGCTTGCCCTTGAGCTCCAGGGTGAGCGGCCGGGCAGTCAGCTCTGCGCCCACGGATTCGCCCAGTGCCTCGAACGTGGCGCTGCTGACCAGGGTCTGGCCGCGGCCGGCCACCCCGCAGAGCCTGGCCGCGAGGTTCACCGCGTCGCCCAGCACGGTGTAGTCCATGCGGGCAGCGCTGCCCATGGCACCCATGATCACCTCGCCTGAGTTGATCCCGATGCCGATCGACAGGTCCCATTCCGGCCGCTTGGCACTCAGCTGCGCCATCTTCGCCTGCATCGCCAGGGCACACGCCACTGCCCGGCGCTCGGCCTCCTCGCCGGTGAACACCGCCAGGATCTCGTCGCCCACGAACTTGTCGATGTCGCCCTGGTACTCCTGGACCAGGCCCGCCAGGTGCTGGAAGTAGAAGTTCAGCACCTCGACCACGAGGGCCGCCTCGTGCTGCTCGGCAAAGGCGGTGTAGCCGCGGATGTCGCAGAACAGCATGGTCGCGCGCCGGCGGGTGCCGCCCAGCTCGATCGCATCGTCGCGGGACAGGCGGATCGCCGCCATGGTGCCGCCCGATACGAACCGCTCCAGCTTCAGCCGCTCGGCCAGGCCCACGATCATCTCATTCATGCGCCGGGCGAGGTCGCCGATCTCGTCCTTGAGATGGACGCCCCGGACCACGCGCACCGACAGGTTGCCGCGGCCGACCTCGGTGGCCACCCGATCGATCTCCAGGATCGGCCGGCTGATCAGGAAGGACAGCACGACTGCCCCCAGCACCGCGACCGCCAGACCCACCATGCCCCACCAGAGCAGGCTGCTGGTCATCTTGGCGACCGCCAGATAGGCGTCCCGTTCCGGCCGCTCCACCAGCACCGTCCAGCGGAACGCCCTGGGGAAGGCATAGGCGCCGAGCATCACCTGGCCATCCGGGCGCGCATAGGGTTCGACGCCCAGGGAGCGCGAGGTCGAGGACAGCAGGCTGAGCGCCTCCGCCACGATCGGGTAGCGGTGCAGGTCGGCACGGTCGGCATGGAGGACCTGGCGGCCCCGGTCGTCGACCACGGTGATGGTGCCGGTCCGGGCGAACGGGTTGCCGGCGATGATCTCGCTCAAACGCCGAAGGTCGACCCGGGCCGACAGGATCGCCGCCTGGCCGGCGAGCGGATTGTTCAGCGGCAGGACGATGGTGGCCAGCCAGTCATCGGTCTCGGCGACATGGGCCACCTCCGGCGCCACGATGTCGCCGGCCTCCGCAGCGGCCTGGATGTCGGCCGGGGCCACGCGCAGCACGGCCAAAGGCTCCAGCCCGACATTGGTCAGCCGCTGGGTGATGTCGTCCTTGGTCACCAGGAGCGGCAGGTCGGCCTCGGCCAGGGTGATCTGCAAGGCGGCGATGTCGGGGATCGCGGACAGGCCCAGGGTCAGAAGCGAGATCTTCTCCTCGACCCCCAGCCGCTCGTCGTCCAGCGCGTTGCGGATCAGCAGCAAGGGACCGAGCCAGCTCCGCTCGAACATGTCGTTGATCTCGCGGGTCAGCTCGGTCGCGACGCCCAGGAGCTGCTCGTTGGCCGAGCTCTTCAGCTCGTCCTGGCCGATCCGGATCATGGTCTGGGCCGCCACCAGAATCGGCAGGACCGCGATCGCCACCGCGAACAGGAGGAGCTTCCAGCGCAGGGTCAGCCGCGGCATCGACGGTCCTCCGGCCGGTCAGGGGCGGGCCTGGACACGGACCTCGACCTGCTCCACCGCCTGGCCGCAGGCGAGCCCGGTGCCGTCGCTGGCGGTCAGGCGCACCGGATAGACCCCGGGCTCCGCGAACCGGTGTCGGACCCTGTCGCCGGCCAGCACGCTGCCGTCGCCCAGCTCCCAGCGGAAGGTCAAAGGCGCGCCGTCCGGATGGCTGGAGCCGGAAGCATCCAGCAGCAGCCGGTCATGGGCGCCGCCGACGAACCCGGTGCGGTCGCCTGCGATCGCGACCACCGGCGTGGCGTTGACCCGGACCCGGGCGACGCTCGTGGCGGTGGCACAGCTCGAGCCGGAATCGTCGGTCACGGTCAGGCGCACGTCGTAGAGGCCGGGCTCGGCGAAGCGGTGGCTGACCTCCGCACCCTCGGCGGTGGCCCCGTCGCCAAAATCCCAGTGGTGGCGCACCAGCTTTCCGTCCCAGTCGACCGAGCCCCGGCCGTCCAACCGGACATCCTCGTCCGGGCAAACCAGCCGGTCCGGCCCGGCGATCGCGCGCGGCTGGCGGTTGACCCGGAACGGCAGCACCGCCTGGGCCTGCGCGTTCTTCAGGCCGCTGCGGTCGTCCACGGCCAGCGTCACCTCGTAGAGGCCGGGTGCCGCGAAGCTGTGGGTGACGTCACTGCCGGCAGCCGTGGCACCGTCGCCGAAGTTCCAGGCGAACTGGCCGAGCTCGCCATCGCCATCCTTCGAGCCGCCGCCGCCAAAGCGCAGCGGCTCGCCGGGACAGGCGGAGGCGGGGGCCGCGATCACCGGCTCCGGCTCGTGGTTGACCATGATCTCGGCCGTGTCGCTGGCCTGGCTGTTCGGCAGGCCCATGTCGTCGGTCACGGTCAGGGTGACGAGGTGGCGACCGCCCTTGCGGAAGCTGTGCCGCGCGTTGATCCCGCTGGCCGTAGTGCCGTCGCCGAAGTCCCATCGATAGGCGACGATCCCGCCGTCCGGATCGTGCGAGCCGCCGGCATCGAACAGGATCTCCTCGGCCACCGCGGCGGCCCGGTCCGGGCCGGCATCGGCCACCGGCGGCGCGTTGACGGTGATCGGGTGGCTGGCGGTGATGGTGCTGCACGCCTGGATCCCGCCCTCGGTCTCGAGGGTCAGCCGGGCCACGTAGCTGCCGGCCTTGGCATAGCGGTACTCGACCACCGGGCCGGTGGCGGTCTCCCCGTCGCCGAACGCCCATTGCCAGCCGGTGATGCGGCCGACCGCGGTGGTGGAGGCACTGGCATCGAAGCGCACCGGTGCGCCCGCCCCCACCCGGTCGGGTGCCGCGATCCGAGCCGCCGGCGCATCCACCACCCGCACCTTCATCTCGTCGGTGTTGGTGCTGGCGCACTGGCCGAGATCGTCGCCGTCGATGGTCAGCATGACCCGGTACTCGCCGGGCTTGCTGAATACATGGACCGGCCGATCGCCGCCGCCCGTGCTGCCGTCGCCGAAATCCCAGGTGAAGCGATTGACCACCCCATCCGCGTCGCGCGACCTGGAGCCGTCGAACACCACTTCCGACCCGGCGCAGGCGAGCTGGTCGGGCCCGGCATCCGCGATCGGTGATTCGGTGACCCGGACCAGCACGCGGTCCGTGTGATGGTTGGCGGCAAAGCCGGAATCGTCGGAGACCGTGAGCGTCACCGGGTAGACCGCACCGGTCAGGTAGGTCTTGGTCGGGTTGACGATGTCGGCGCCGGTCCCGTCGCCGAAATCCCAGCGGTAGCGGAGCACGCCGCCTTCCGGGTCCTGCGAGCGGCTGGCGTCGAACACCATGATGTCGCCGGCACAGGCCTCGCGGTTGCCCCCCGCATCGGCCACGGGCGGACGGTCGATGGTGACCGTGATCCCCGCCACTGCCCTGGCGTTGCTGAGCCCGGTGCCGTCGTCGACGGTGAGCAGCACCGGGTAGACGCCGCCCTCTGCATAGGTATGGGCGACCCGGACGCCACCTATCGGCGGCGAGCCGTCGCCGAAGTCCCAGAGATAGACCAGGGGGTCGCCATCCGCGTCGGCCGACAGGGAGGCGTCGAACCGGACCGTGTTGTCCGAGGCGAACTGATCCTGGCCAGCATGGGCGACCGGCTGGTGGTTGATCCGGATGACCACCTCGTCCTGGTCGCTGCCGTTGGCGGCACCGCTGCCGTCCGTGACGGTCAGCCGGGCGCCGTACACGCCGGGCTCGCCATAGCTGCGGGTCACTTTCGGCTCGACCGCCGGCTCCGCAGCGTCGCTGAACGCCCAGAGATAGCCGGCGATTCGGCCGTCCGGGTCGAACGAGTTGCCGCCATCCAGCACGACCGGGTCGCCCGGTGCCGCCAGCACGTCCGGGCCGGCCTTGGCGATCGGCCGGGCGTTGATCACGACCTTCGCCTTGTCGAAGTCGACCGCGTCCGGCTGGCCGGTATCGTCCTGGACGGTGAGCTGCACGTCGTAGACGCCGGCTTTGGTGAAGCGGTGGGTGACCTCCTCGCCAGAGGCGGCGGTGCCGTCCTTGAAGTCCCAGTGATAGGTGGCGATGTCGCCGTCCGGGTCGATCGAGCCGGAGCCGGAGAAGCGCAGCTCCTGGCCGGGCGCACCCAGCAGGTCCTGGCCGGCATCGGCGATCGGCGCCTGGTTGACCGTGACGTGCAGCGAGTCGCCGGCACTGCTGCGCCGCGTGCCGGAATCGTCGGTGACGGTGAGCCGGACCAGGTAGCGGCCGGGTGCCTGATAGACATGGACAGGGGCCGGGCCCTCGCCGGTGGCACCGTCGCCGAACGCCCAGAGATAGCGGACGATCCGCCCGTCCGGGTCGACCGAGCCGCTGCCGTCGAAGCGGACCTCGCTCGCGGTGACGCGCTGGTCGGGGCCGGCCTCGGCGACGGGCGGGGCGTTGACCGTGACGGTGAGCCGGTCGCTGGCCTGGCTGGTGGCGCTGGCCGAGTCGTCGGTGACGGTGAGCGTCACCTCGTAGGTGCCGGGATGGTCATAGGCGTAGCGCACCACCTGGCCCTGGCCCCTGCCCCCGCCGCCGAAATCCCAGTCGTAACGGACCAGCCGGCCGTCACGGTCGGCCGAGCCGCTGCCGTCGAAGGTCAGGACCTCGCCGAGTGCCGCCCTGCGGCTCTCGCCTGCCACCGCCACCGGCGGGTCGTTGACCAGAACCTGCATGACCGCACTGGTCCGGCTGTTGGCGAGCCCGGCGGCATCCGTCACCGCCAGCGTCACCGTATAGCTGCCGGGCGCGGCATACTGGTGCTCGACCACCGGCCCATTGGCCCGGGTGCCATCGCCCAGGTCCCAGGTCCAGTCCTGCACCTCCCCGTCCACGTCGAACGAGCGGCTGCCGTCCAGCCGGACCGGCTCGCCCGCGGCGACGTGGCGGTCCGGGCCCGGCACCGCCACCGGCGGCGCGTTGACCTGGACCACGAGCTGGTCAGCCGAGCTGTCGCAGGCCCCCGGCTGGTCGTCATGGACCGTCAGGGTCACGACATAGGTGCCCGAGCGCTCGAAGACGTGCGATGGCGTTGGGCCGTCCGCCCGGCCGCCGTCCTGGAAGTCCCAGCCATAGCTCGCGATCGGACGATCGCCCGGCCGGGAGGCCTGGCCGTCGAAGCGCACCTCGGTGCCAGGCGCCACCACCATGTCGGCGCCAGCGTCCGCGACGGGCGGGCGCTTGACCGTCACCTCGAACGGCAGGGCCGCACCGTTGCCGACTTGGTCCGAGCCGTCCCGCACGCGCAGCGCGCCCCGATAGATGCCGGGGCCGGGATAGCGGTGGACGACGGCCTCGCCCGAGGCGGTGGTGCCGTCGCCGAACGCCCAGGCGAAGTCCAGCCTGCCCCCGTCCGGATCGCTGGAGCGCCCGGCATCGAAGGCGATGGCCGAGCAGTCGGCCAGCGGCGCATGGTCCACGGCCGGCAGGGGCCGCCCGTTGGGCAGTGCAGCCCTGGCCGGCAGGCGCAGCGGCAGCGTCCGGCCATCCTCGTCCTGCACCGACAGGGTCAGGTCGTTGGGCATCTCCTGGCCGCCGGACAGGACCAGGGCCGCCAGGCTCCGCCGCTCGTCCGAGAGCAGCTCGACCGTGTCCGATTGCCATTCGTCCTGCCCGGACGGTGCCAGCTCGACTGTGCGGTAGGTGCTGGTGAACGCGACCCGGCCCGCTGCCGCGTCGAAATTGCCGATCGTGAGCCGCTCGGCATCATCCGGGACGGCGAACACCAGTTCCGTGGCGCGCTGCTGGTCAGGGATACGCACGGTGGGTGCCTGGTCTTCGGCCAGCAGCCCTTCGGGCGGCACGTCGCGTCGATCGCGCAGACTGAGCGTGGCTAGAAAGCCGTTGCCGTCGTCGCCGGTGAGCCCGGTCACCTCCAGGCGGAACACGTAGCGGCCACCCACATGGTCGCCGGCATCGGCCGAGAAGCGCGCGAGCGTGCGCCAAGCATTGTTCGCCGCGACATCCTCCCCGAGGACCGCCTCGCTCAGCAGCGTGCCGGCAGCACTCGCCTCGTCGCCCGGCGAAGCGGCCGGCCCGGCGGCACCCTTGCCGCCATAGATCCGGTAGCGGACCTGCGTGTCCCAGCCGGACCCGTAGCGGGTGTCATGGGCGCCGCCGGCATCGGCGTCATGGACCCGCAGGAACAAGGGTCCGGTGACGCTGTCCGGAACGCTCAGGTGGATCACCTCCCGGTAGTCCTGATCGCCCTCGGCGGTGCGCGCCCCGGGGCCATAGACTACCGAGAGCGGTTCCGCCGCCGCAGCCCCGCCGGCGAGGCCGCTCGAGAAACAGAAGGGGACCAGCAGGCACAGGGCCAAAGGCCAGGGCCGCAGCTTCGGCCACCGGGCAGCTTGCTTCATGTCCCCTCCCCAACGGCCTCAGCGGCCCAGCGAAAACCGCGCCTTGTTGCCAGCGTAATCCTCGATCTCGACTTCCCGCAGCTCGGCCGACCCGGCCGCGTCCGGCGGCAGCAGCACGGTGGCGGCATAGGTGCCGGGTACTGCGCCCAGCTCCAGGAACTGGTCATACTCGACGCCCGCCACGCGCAGCCGCGCCGGTGCCAGCTGGCGCAGCCCCGAGGCGTCCTTTGCCTGGACCTCCACCCGCAGCGGCTGGCCGGGTCTTGCCCGCGGCGGGCTCACCCGATAGCCGACCAGCTCCGGTGCCTGCTGATCGAGCCGGACCTCGAAATCCGCCACCCGCACATTGCCCACGAGATCGGTGGCCTCCAGCCGGAGCCGGTTGATCCCGGGCACCAGCGTCACGGTCTGGTCGAACGTGTCATCGATCAGCTGGACCGGCTGGCCGTTCAGGCTCAGCGTGGTCGCTCCCTCCGCCTGGCCGCGCAAGGGCAGCCATTCCACCGCGGTGATCGCGGGCGGCGGCAGGTCGAGCCCGATCAATGGCGGGTCGCGGTCGAGGCTGACGGTGATGCCGTCCCGGCTGGTGCGGCCCGAGCGCTGCACCACCTCGATGCCATACTCGGCCGTGCCGGCGGCCACCGGCACGTTCAGGGTGAAGCGGCCGTCCTTGTCGGCATAGGCGGCCTCGCGCAGGGGCAGACCTGCCGCCCGCAGCAGCAGCCTCGCACCGGGCAGGGTGCTGCCCGTGAGGGAGACTGCATCCTGGCGGGTGACGAAGTGCCGGGGCGAGAGCTGCGGCAGGCCGGCATCGAAGCGCAGCACGTCCGCCTCGTCCGGCACGAAGCGGTAGGCGCGCAGGCGCTCGGTGACGTTGCCGGCAGGGTCGGTCGCCTGGAGGCGGACCTGGCCGTTGCCCGGCGTCAGCGCGACCTCGGTGGCGAAGCTGCCGTCGCCGGCTACCGCCACCGATAGGCCATCCACGAGGAGCCGGGCGCCCGGTTCGGTCTGCCCGCGCACCGGCACCGGTGAGCGGGTGAGGGCCACATGCTCCGGCGGCTCGGTGACTGACAGGAAGGGCGGGGCCTGGTCGACCCGGACATGGAAGCGCCAGGTGGCACCGCGCTCGCCCGGCAGACCGAACCTGTCCAGGGCGGCGACCCGCCAGTAATAGGTGCCGACCGCCAGTTCGCCGGTGGCAAAATCCGTGTCCTTGAGCCCCCAGCGGCTGAGCTGCATCCGCTGGAAGCCCGGGTCGTGCGCCAGCTCCAGCCAATAGCCGGCCGCGTCCTCGACCGGCGCCCAGCGCAGGCCGACATCGGCGGTGACCGTCTGGCCGTTGTCCGGGGGTGCCAGGAGGACGGTTGCGGCACGGATCCCGACCTTGTCGCTCGGCCGCTGCCCGGCGCGCACCAGGGTCGCCTCGTTGCGGCCGAGCGCCACCTCCCGGCCGTTGGCCGCGACGCGCAGCACCCCGTCGTCGTAATTGGTGAACTTGGAGCCGCTGCCGTCATGGCGGACCCAGAAGCTGCGCGACTGGACGTCGGTCTCGACCTCCGGCACCTGCAGCTCGAAGCGCTTGCGCGGGCCCTGGCCGCTCAGCAGCGCATAGAAGTCGCCCTCGGCCAGGCTGACGCTGGCCTCCTCGGTGCGGCTGAGCGGGTCGGTGCGCATCCGCCGGATCACCGCCTGCGAGTTGGCGTTCAGGCGCAGCCGGCTGTCGTCGCGGAACGTGATCTGGGCGGACGAGCGCGACAGCGTCCGCACCTTCTCCTCCTCGATCAGCACCGCATCATCGGCCCGGTCCGACCAGACCAGCTCCTGCGGCGTGCGGCCCTCCACCCTGCCCTCGCGATCGGTCAGCCGCGCCTCGGCCGGGCTGTCGCGCCCGGCCGCCACCAGTTGCATGGCCGCCGACGCGGCCTGCCTGGCCTCGCCGGCAGCAGCGGCGGCACCGGCCCAGTCCCCCGCCTTGCGCTTGGCGACGCCCGCATCGTAGCTGGCGATCCCCTGCTCGATCTCGTCCGGCGCGAACAGGCGGGCACCTTCGGCCGTGGCCCGCTGGATCGCCGCCAGCGCCTGGTCCAGCGCGCGGTCGGCCGCGGCGATGGCACCGGCCGGGATCACCAGCTCCATGCCCGGGCGCACGTCGGCGGGCGAGCGCAGCTCGTTGGCGCGCAGGATCTCGGTCCAAAGATCGGGATCACCCAGCTCCGCCTTGGCAATGTCGCGCAGGCTCTGCCCGTCCTGCACCCGGACCCTGGTTTCCTGGGCGCTGCCCGCCGTTGTGTTCGCCTGTGCTGTCATGACCAGGAGGCCGGTCAGCAGGCAGCGCCACGCCCGGGCTCCGCGCGCGCTAGCCACCTTCCGTCATCGTGGCGGCCGCCGTCACCGACGGCACCACTCCCCCGCTGCCAACCCCAATCGTCACGATCTCCCGGCTTCTCGCTGTGCAGTGGCCGGATGGACCGGATCGTCACCGGTCCAGGAAACAATCAATGATCAATCCGCGCTAATTTAGCCGTCATGGCGCGTCACAACAAGTATCTTGCCCGCCATGGGCCATCCGGCGGACTCCAACCGCTCGAAAACTGTCTGACCGCGGGAACTACGGCCATGATCATTACTGCACTACATCCAGCCTTCTGGAATGAAGCCTCCACTCCGCTATCCACCGATCATGCCATGTGGAAGACGACCGCAACCGCAACATCGGGCGATGTTTGGGAGATCCGGCGGATCAAAGCAGTGAGTCCCGCACAAGTTCATTACACACGTGGATTTCAGGAGAACGTGTCGTCGGCCGGTGCAGGATGGTTGTCCGCAGAGCGCCAAGGCAGGCCTTGGGGATGCGACAAGTCGACCACTCGATCCATGACGGAAGTGGTTGCCAATGGCATTTCGGCGTCCCACGCCGCAACTCCGGTGCAAGCGCAGCAAACGCTTGAACTTCGCCGGGCAACCCTGTCTGGCCCAAAGTGATTGCGTCAGATAGGTGGCTTGGCTAGCCTCGAAGAGGCGCCTGGGGTGACTTGCCCGGGGGCTTGAGCCTCCACGCAGGTCATCCAGCAGATCCAAGAAAAGCCAGTATAAGAAGGAGGGAGGAAGGAAACGAGGCACAGCCCGAGGCAAGGTCTCGATGCAGCGGCCGGGCCCGGCGCGCCGATCACGGTAGTTGTTGCCTTATCAAAAGAACTTACAGGGAAGGCCAAACCATGCGTCGTTTCACGATCGCAGCACTCGCGGGCGTTGCGTCACTCGTTACGTTTGCCGCCAGTGCCAACGAAGAACTCGCCAAGATGGCGGAGAATCCCAAGAACTGGGTCATGCCGACCGGCGACTTCGCCAACACCCGCTATTCGGCACTCGATCAGATCACGGCGGAGAACGCGGACCGGCTGCAGGTGGCCTGGACCTTTTCCACGGGCGTGCTGCGTGGACACGAGGGCGGGCCGCTCATCATCGACGGCATCATGTATGTCCACACGCCGTTCCCGAACAATGTCTACGCGCTCGACCTGAACAATGACGGCCGGATCCTGTGGCGCTACGAGCCCCGTCAGGACCCGTCGGTGATCCCGGTCATGTGCTGCGACACGGTCAATCGCGGCGTAGCCTATGGTGATGGCAAGATCATCCTGAACCAGGCCGACACCACGGTGGTGGCGCTCGACGCCAAGACCGGCGAGGTGGTGTGGACCGCCAAGAACGGCGATCCCAGCAAGGGCGAGACCGCCACCGCCGCCCCGTTCGTGGTCAAGGACAAGGTGCTGATCGGCATCTCGGGCGCCGAGTTCGGCGTGCGCGGCCACATGACCGCCTACAACCTGTCCGACGGCAAGATCGCCTGGCGCGCCTATTCCGTCGGGCCGGACGAGGAGATGCTGGTCGATCCGGAGAAGACCACCGAGCTCGGCAAGCCGATCGGCAAGGATTCCAGCCTGAACAGCTGGGAAGGCGACCAGTGGAAGATCGGCGGCGGCACTACCTGGGGCTGGTTCTCCTATGATCCCGAGCTGAACCTGATCTATTACGGCACCGGCAACCCCTCGACCTGGAACCCGTCGCAGCGGCCGGGCGACAACAAGTACTCGATGACCATCTTCGCCCGCGACCCCGATACGGGCATGGCCAAGTGGCTCTACCAGATGACGCCCCACGACGAGTGGGACTATGACGGCGTCAACGAGATGATCCTGGCCGATCTCGACTTCGACGGCACCACCCGCAAGGCGCTGGTCCACATGGACCGCAACGGCTTCGGCTACACGATGGACCGCGAGACCGGCGAACTGCTGGTCGCCAAGAAGTACGACCCGGTGGTCAACTGGGCGACCGAGATCGACATGGACAAGAACTCGCCGACCTATGGTCGGCCGAAGGTCGATCCCAGGTACTCCACCCACCAGGCGGGCGAGGACACCAATGTCACGGGCATCTGCCCGGCGGCACTAGGTTCCAAGGACCAGCAGCCGGCGGCGTATTCCCCCGACACCGGCCTGTTCTACGTGCCGACCAACCATGTCTGCATGGACTACGAGCCCTACCGGGTGAGCTACACCGCGGGCCAGCCTTATGTCGGCGCGACTCTGTCCATGTACCCGCCTCCCGGCGAGACCCGGATGGGCAACTTCATCGCCTGGGACGCAGTCAAGGGCGAGATCGTCTGGTCGGTGCCCGAGCAGTTCTCGGTCTGGTCGGGCGCGCTCGCGACCAAGGGCGGAGTGGTCTTCTACGGCACGCTGGAAGGTTATCTGAAGGCGGTCGACGCCAAGACCGGCAAGGAGCTGTACAAGTTCAAGACCCCCTCCGGGATCATTGGCAACGTCACCACCTATGAGCATGGCGGCAAGCAGTACATCGCGGTGCTCTCGGGCGTTGGCGGCTGGGCGGGCATTGGTCTCGCGGCCGGCCTGACCGAGCCCACTGCCGGCCTCGGTGCGGTCGGCGGCTATGCGGCGCTTAGCGACTATACGGCGCTGGGCGGCCAGCTCACCGTGTTCGGCCTGCCCGACCAGGTGACCTCGGCGAACTGATCCCAGCACGACGATCGCGGGCCGGCCTGGCAGCCGGCCCGCTTCCGTTTCCCCCGAGGAGGAAAACTTTTGGCGATGGCTCACGGTGCAAGGGTCCTCTGCGCGCTGGCGCTCGCCCTGGTCTCCGGCCTGGCGCTGGCCCAGGACGGGCCGGCGAAGAAGGACGGGTCGGGCGATCCGACGGCTGTCAGTGAGGACAGCGGCAAATGGTATGACGCCGAAGGCAACCCGACCTTCAAGGTCGAGGAGGACGGCACGGTCGACTGGTACACCTATTCCGGATTTCGCCGCTATCACGCCGAATGCCATGTCTGCCACGGGCCGGCCGGCGACGGCTCGACCTATGCGCCGGCACTGACCAGGTCGCTCCAGGCCATCAGCTATGCCGACTTCATGGAAGTCGTGGTGAACGGCCGGATCAACGAGTCGACCGCGCAAGAGAACGTCATGCCGGCGCTCGGCACCAACCCGAACGTGATGTGCTACCTGGACGACATCTACGTCTACCTGCGCGCCCGGGCGAACGGGGCGGTGGACCGGGTGCGGCCGGCCAAGCGCGCCGACAAGCCCGAGGCGTTCGCCGAGGCGGAAGCGGCCTGCATGGGGCACTGATGCGACCTACCATGATGCGCGGCCTGGCAGCGGCACTCCTGGCCGTCCTGCTGCTGGGCCTGCCGTCCGCCGCGGCGCAGGACGGCCTGCCGGACAGCGCCGACCTGTCGCTGGAGCTGATCGACCCCGAATTCCTGCGGGTCTGCGCCGATCCGAACAACCTGCCGTTCTCGAACCAGCAGGGCGAAGGCTTCGAGAACAAGATCGCTGAATTGCTCGCGGCCAAGCTCGGCAAGCAGGTGGACTATACCTGGTTCCCGCAGGTCACCGGCTTCGTTCGCAACACGCTGGGCGCGCACAAATGCGACGTGATCATCGGTTACCCGCAAGGCGATGAGATCGTCCAGAACACCAACCCCTACTACCGCACGAGCTATGCCCTGGTCTTTGTGCCCGGCAAGGGCCTGGACGGGATCGAATCCCTGGCCGACCCTCGCCTCGGCCAGGCGAGAGTCGGCGTGGTCGCCGGCACCCCGGCCGGTGACCACCTGGTCCGCCATGGCCTGATCGACCAGGTCCATTCTTACCCGCTCCTGGTGGACACGCGGGTCGATTCGGCCGCCCGTTCGATGGTGACCGACCTCCAGGCCGGCACGATCGATGTCGGGATCCTCTGGGGGCCGCTGGCCGCCCATTATGCCCGAGGTGCGGACCCGAAGCTGCAGATGGTGCCGCTCCTCCGAGAACCAGACCGCCCGCGCCTGATCTACAACATCACCATGGGCGTGCGCGCCTCCGACCAGGAATGGAAGCGGACGCTCAACCGGCTGATCCGCGCCAACCAGAAGGAGATCGACGCAATCCTGCTGGACTACGGCATCCCGCTCCTGGACCAGCGCAACCGGCCGATCGCCGCGCCATGACCGGCGCAGCGCGGCCGGCCCGCCGGCGCTAGCCCGCCGCTACCACGAAGCGGTCGGTGAAGGTCTTGCCCAGGTCGATCTCGGCGCTGGCGAGCTCGGGATCGAACTGCTGGAGCATGTTGTAGGCGCTCTGCATGCCGTCGGGCGGGATGATCCCGGTCTGGCTGTAGGTTTCCTTGCTGGCCGCGACCGCGCGCAGGTAGAGGTCCTTGTCGCCCAGGTAATAGGCCTCGGGCACCGTGGCCACGACGTCCTCGGGCGAGGCCGTCGCCAGCCAGTCCAGCGACTGCTTGAACGCAGTGACGATCGCCTGGACCGTGTTCGGGTTGGCCTCGATGAAGTCGGTCTTCAGGTAGACCACCGCGGCCGGGTTGGAGCCGCCGAAGATCTCCCGGGTGCCGGCCTCGGTGCGCGAATCGGCCAGGATCGTGATGGCGTTGTCGGCTTCCAGTTTGGAGATCACTGGGTCGAGGTTGGCGATCGCCTCGATCTCACCCTGCTGCATCGATGCCACCGCGCTTAAGCCCGCACCCACCCCGATGAACGCCGCCTGCTGCGGGTCGGCCCCCGCCTTGGCCATCAGGTAGTTGACGAAGAAGTTGGTCGACGATCCGGGTGCAGTCACCCCCACCTTGCGCCCGGCCAGGTCGGCGGGCGATTTGATCTCGCCGGCGAGATCCTTCCTCACCCCCAGCACGATCCCCGGGAACCGGCCGAGCTCGATCACCGCCTGGATGGGCTGGCCCTTGGCCTGCATCCGGATGGTATGCTCGTACGCACCGGTCACCACGTCCACCGAGCCGCCGATCAGCGCCTGCAGCGACTTGGCCCCGCCACCGAAGTCGTTGATCGTGACGTTCAGCCCCTGCTCCTCGAAGAAGCCCTTCTGCTCGGCGATGGTGAGCGGCAGGTAGTAGAGCAGCGGCTTGCCGCCCACGCCCAGTGCCACCGAGGCTTGCTCGGGCGCGGCCGCGCGCGCCGGCGCCAGACGGAGGGCAGCGGCACCGGCCAGAGCGGCGCCCAGTATCGTTCTGCGGGTCGTCATGAGCCTGTTCCCTGATTCTTGTTGCCGGTCCTCGTCAGCTGGTGGCAGTCGCCGGTGCCGGCCGCCACACCAGCAGCCGCTTCTCGATCGCCGTGACCACCGCGTCGAGCAGGATCACGAACACGGTCAGCACTAGCATGCCGGAGAACACCCCGGTCACGTCGAACACGCTCTCCGCCTGCTGGATCTTGTAGCCGAGCCCGCCGGCCGAGCCGAGATACTCGCCCACCACCGCGCCCACGAGCGCAAAACCCACCGAGGTGTGCAGCGACGAGAACATCCAGGTGAGCGCCGCCGGCCAGTAGACATGGCGCATCAACTGGCGCTCGTTCATGCCGAGCATCCGGGCATTGGCCAGCACGGTCGGGCTGACCTCGCGCACGCCCTGGTAGACGTTGAAGAACACGATAAAGAACACCAGGGTGAAGCCCAGCGCCACCTTCGACCAGATGCCGAGCCCGAACCAGAGCGCGAAGATCGGCGCCAGCACGACCCGCGGCAGCGCGTTGGCCGCCTTCACATAAGGGTCGAACACCGCCGCCAGCAGTGCCCGGCGCGCGAACGCAAATCCTAAGAGGATCCCGCCCGTGGCACCGGTGGCGAACGCCAGCACGGTCTCCAGCAACGTGATGCCGAGATGGCGCCAGAGCTCCCCGCCCGCCAGGTCCTTCCAGGTGCGCGCCAGCACGTCCAAAGGAGTGGAGAAGAAGAACGGGTCGAGCAGCTTCCGGCCGCCGATCGGCACGGTGGTCAGCACGTGCCACAGGAGGAGGAAAGCCAGCGCCACCAGGAGCTGGAGGGCCAGGAGGACGGCGCGGTTCACGGTGCCGCCTCGCCCTGAGCATAGGCGCGCTGCACCTCGGCCCGTAGCGAGCCCCAGATGGTGCGGTGGATGGCATGGAATTCCGGGTCGAGCCGGATCTCGGCGATGTCGCGCGGCCGGGCTAGCGGGACCGGATGGTCGCCAATCAGGCCTGCCGCCGGGCCGGCGGACATCACGATCACCCGGTCGGCGAGGGCGATCGCCTCCTCCAGGTCGTGGGTCACGAACAGCACGGCCTTGCGGTCGGCCGCCCACAGGTCGAGCAGGAGGTTGCCCATGATCTGCCGGGTCTGCGCGTCCAGCGGCCCGAACGGCTCGTCCATCAAGAGGATCTCCGGGTCGCGGATCAGGATCTGCGCCAAGGCCACACGCTTGCGCTGCCCGCCGGAGAGCATGTGCGGGTAGCGGTCGGCAAAGCCCTTCAGCCCCACCCGGCCGAGCCACTCCAGGGCGCGCGCCCTGGCCTCGCCGCGCCCGATCCCGGCCGGCTCCAGCGCCACCGCGACATTGTCCAGCGCGGTCTTCCACGGCATCAGCGCGTCCTGCTGGAACAGGTAGCCCGCCCGGCGATTGAGACCCGCGAGCGGGGTGCCGAAGATCCGCACCGTGCCGGCCGAGGGCTGGAGCAGGCCGGCTGAGGCATTGAGCAGGGTGGACTTGCCGCAGCCGGTGGGCCCGACGATCGCGACGAACTCGCCGGCTGCCACCTGCAGGTCGATGCCCTGCACCGCCCGATAGGTCGACCGGTCGCTCAGGGTGAAGGCGATCGCGATGCCTGCCAGCTCGACCGCCGGCGCGCCTGCGTCCCGAGAACCCGTCATGCGCCTCCCCGTGGCTCGAGTCCTGGTTATGCCGCGGCGATCAGGGTGCGCAAGCCCGGCACGGGGCCCTGTCAGGGAACGGACAGCCGGGCCCGGTACTTCGCACTGAGGCGGCCCGCGCCGCGGAGGAGGCTATGAAGTGGTGCAGAACGCGCTGGCGGATCATGCCTGGTGGCAGCACGGGGTCGTCTACCAGATCTATCCGCGCTCGTTCCAGGATGGGAACGGC
>NZ_WUJP01000998.1 GCF_009806515.1 Geminicoccus flavidas
GACGGGATCGGCGACCTTCCGGGCATCATCCGGCGGCTGGACCATCTGGTGGCGCTGGGGATCGACGCCATCTGGCTCTCGCCGATCTATCCCTCGCCCATGGCGGACTTCGGCTACGACGTGGCCGACCATTGCGCGATCGACCCGGTGTTCGGCACGCTGGAGGATTTCGATCGGCTGGTCGAAGCGGTGCATGCGCGAGGCCTGCGGCTGATCCTCGACTATGTCCCGAACCATACCTCCGACCGGCACCCCTGGTTCGTGGCGAGCCGGGCGTCGCGCCGCTCGAGCCAGCGCGACTGGTATGTCTGGCACGACCCGGCCCCGGACGGCGGCCCGCCCAACAACTGGCAGAGCGAGTTCGGCGGCCCGGCCTGGAGCCTCGATTCGGCCACCGGCCAGTACTACTACCACGCCTACCTGCCCGAGCAGCCGGACCTGAACTGGCGCCACCCTGCCGTGCGCGACGCGATGCTGGACGTGCTGCGCTTCTGGTTCGAGCGCGGGGTCGACGGGTTCCGGGTGGATGCGATCCACCACCTGATCGAGGACGAGGAACTGCGGAACAACCCGCCCAACCCCGAC
>NZ_WUJP01000999.1 GCF_009806515.1 Geminicoccus flavidas
TGGCGACCGGGCATGTCGCCGGCCAGGCGGGTGCTGCGCACCCACACGATGGACCAGCCTGAGGTGCACGAGGCGATCATGGCGATGCGCCGGGTGGCGGACGCGTTCGGCGACCGGGTGATGATCGGCGAGGCCTACCTGCCGATCGACCGGCTGATGGCCTATTACGGCACCGGCCTGTCCGGCTTCCACCTCCCCTTCAACTTCCACCTGATCGCCACGCCCTGGCAGCCGACCGCGATCGCCGCCCTGATCGACGCCTACGAGGCGGCACTGCCGGACGGCGGCTGGCCGAACTGGGTGCTGGGCAACCATGACCGTTCGCGGCTGGCGAGCCGGCTGAGCCGGGACCAGGTGCGGATCGCGGCCATGCTGCTGCTGACCCTGCGCGGCACACCCACGATCTACCAGGGCGAGGAGATCGGCATGAGCGACGTGCCGATCCCCCCTGAACGGGTGCAGGACCCGTGGGAGCGCAACGTGCCGGGGCTGGGGCTGGGGCGCGACCCGGTGCGTACGCCGATGCAGTGGGACGGCTCGGCCCATGCCGGCTTCTCCCCGGCCCCGCCATGGCTGCCGGTGGCCCACGACCATGCCACGGTGAACGTGGCGAACCAGTCGGCCGATCCTCGCTCGGTGCTGGCACTCTACCGGGCGCTGCTGCGCCTGCGCCGCGCCCGGCCGGCCCTGTCGATCGGTAGCTACCAGCCGATAGCCGCCGACGCGGCGGTCCTGGCCTATGCGCGGCGGTACGGGGACGAGCAACTGCTCGTGGCGCTGAACTTCGGCGGCACGGCAGCGACGCTGCGCCATGTCCGGCCAGGGCGGCTGCTGCTCTCCACCGAACTCGACCGCAGCGGCCAGGTGATCCGTGACCGGCTTGAGCTGCGCCCGAACGAAGGCTGCATCCTCGAGATCGGCGACCGGGCTGGCGGGCCGGGCCTGCCCTAGAAGCAGCGCACCTCCGCCTCGGCCTGAGCACGGCGCAAGGCGTCGATCGCGGCCTGGGCCTGCTCGTTCGAGCGGAACGGTGCCGCCCGCTCGCCTGCCATCTGCGCCATGCTCATGAAGGTCTCGGCGGTGACGTAGCGCTCATAGGGCAAGAGCGTCGCGATCACGTCGATCGAGCAGGAGCAGCGGTCCAGGCTGTCCCGGGTCTCGCCATTCGCTTTCATGCAGGCGAACACGTAGTCGACGCGGGTGCTGGTCGGATAGTCCTCGCCGGTGGCAGCCTGCCCGGGCCCGGCTGGCCAAGTCGCGAGCAGGGCGAGCAGGCCGGCCGCCCAGGCCCGATGGATCATCGTCATGGTGGCTCCCCGATGCTCCTGGCACAGGACTAGCCTCTGCCCCGTCCGGTCAAGTCCCGACCGGTGCAGCCAGCTGGTGATGATCGACAATAGGTACGATCTTTGGCAAGACAGTTTACTGACCACAGCGCGCCAATCCGGCGCCGACCCAGAAGAAACAGGAGCTGCGGTCAGGGAGAAGCTCATGGCATCGATCTCGCTCCATCCTGCCATCGACCAGGGGATCCGGCAGGGCACCCCGGATTTCGCGGGCGGCACGCTGGTCTGCGCCTGCACCGACCGTCCGGTCACCGTCCGGATCAATGCGCAGGTCCTGCACAACCATGCCTGCGGCTGCACCAAGTGCTGGAAGCCGGCCGGCGCCATCTTCTCGATCGTGGGCGTGGTCCCGGAGGACAAGGTCGAGGTCACCGCCAACGGCGACAAGCTCAAGGTGGTCGACCCCTCGGCGCTGATCCAGCGCTATGCCTGCACCGCCTGCGGCGTGCACCTGTACGGGCCGATCGAGAAGGAACATGCCTTCAAGGGCCTGGCCTTCATCCATACCGAGCGCTCCACCGACCCGGGCTGGGCAGCGCCCGAGTTCGCCGCCTTCGTTTCCTCCGTAATCGAATCCGGCACCCGGCCAAGCGACATGCCGGCGGTGCGCGCCCGGCTGAAGGAACTGGGCCTCGAGCCCTATGACTGCCTGTCGCCGCCGCTGATGGATGCGCTGGCGATCTATGCGGCCCGCAAGGCCGGTACGCTGCGAGAGTAGGAGATCCGGGGGCGGTGGCGTCGCGGCCGCCGCCTCCCTCACCCCACTGTTTCCGCCGCCCGTGGCATCTCACGGTAGCGGTAGCCTTCTTCCGCC
>NZ_WUJP01000206.1 GCF_009806515.1 Geminicoccus flavidas
GGCCCTATACCAAGAGCTATGCCGGCGAATACGGCTCCGTCGCCTACACCAGCGCCTGCAAGGCTTGAGGGGCACGCCCTATCCGGACGGCGCGCCGTTTCCCCCGCATGGTGCGCCCGACGGTGGCCGTCCGCCGCCCGGCACGGATTGGAGTGATTTCAATCGAGCGCGAAATCCTCTAGGACCGGTGGCGGTTTGCGTCGGATGGCGGCTGCGGCGTGCCCGAAAGGCACGCCGCGCTGCCGTTCGATGCCGCGCAAGAGCCGCCCCCTGAACTCCGGCCAGGGCCGGGGGGAACAGGATACCGGTCGAGCAGGGCAACAGGACGTTTTCATGCCAACCTATCGTTCCCGCACCACCACCCATGGCCGCAACATGGCCGGCGCCCGTGGCCTCTGGCGCGCCACCGGCATGAAGGACGGCGATTTCGGCAAGCCGATCATCGCGGTCGCCAATTCCTTCACCCAGTTCGTACCAGGCCATGTCCACCTGAAGGATCTGGGCCAGCTCGTGGCGCGGGAGATCGAGGCGGCGGGCGGTGTCGCCAAGGAGTTCAACACCATCGCGGTCGATGACGGTATCGCGATGGGTCATGACGGCATGCTCTACTCGCTGCCCTCGCGCGAGCTGATCGCCGATTCGATCGAGTACATGGTCAACGCGCATTGCGCGGACGCCATGGTCTGCATCTCGAATTGCGACAAGATCACGCCCGGCATGCTGATGGCGGCGCTGCGCCTGAACATCCCGGTCGTGTTCGTCTCCGGCGGGCCGATGGAGGCCGGCAAGGTCGTGCTGCGGGGCAAGAGCGTGGCGCTCGACCTGGTCGACGCCATGGTGGCGGCCGCCGACGAGAAGGTCTCCGAGGAGGAGATCAAGGTGATCGAGCGCTCGGCCTGCCCGACCTGCGGGTCGTGCTCGGGCATGTTCACCGCCAACTCGATGAACTGCCTGACCGAGGCGCTGGGCCTCTCCTTGCCGGGCAATGGCTCGACGCTCGCCACCCATGCCGACCGCAAGCGCCTGTTCGTCGAGGCCGGGCACCTCATCGTCGAGCTGGCGCGCCGCTACTACGAGAAGGACGAGGCGGGCCTCCTGCCGCGCGCCATCGCGAGCCGCAAGGCGTTCGAGAACGCCATGACCCTCGACATCGCCATGGGCGGCTCGACCAACACGGTCCTGCACCTGCTGGCTGCCGCGCACGAGGCCGAGCTCGACTTCACCATGGCCGACATCGACCGGCTGTCGCGCCGCGTGCCGGTGCTGTGCAAGGTGGCACCCTCCAAGTCCGACGTGCACATGGAGGACGTGCACCGTGCGGGCGGCATCATGGCGATCCTGGGCGAGCTCGACCGGGCGGGGCTGCTCGACACCTCGGTCGGCACGGTGCATGCGCCGAACCTCGGCGCCGCGCTCGAGCGCTGGGACGTGCAGCGCACCAGCGATGCCACCGTCCACGATTTCTACCGCGCAGCAC
>NZ_WUJP01000215.1 GCF_009806515.1 Geminicoccus flavidas
CAGCATCTCATCCTGCTGGGTCTTGCCGACCTTGCCGTTGGGGTCCTTCAGCTTGATCTGGAAGCCCGGGCCCTTGCCGTTCTCGGATACCCGGCAGAAGCGCTTGACCTGGCGCTGGCGGGTCTTGATCACCGAGGCCAGCACCGGCGTCTGGACGACCATGTTGCGCATGGCGTCGAACGAGAAGTTCGACTGCCGGTCGAACCACTCGCCCTGGATGTTGATGCGCCGGTCGTCGAGGAAGACCGACTGCATGCCGGCCTTCTTCTGCTCGGCGGCGCGCGACGGGAACGGGATCACCTTGGCCCGGGTGAGGGCCTTCTCCATCACCTGCTGCTCCGCATACTGCTCGGCCACGTACTGCACGAGCGGCAGCATGTCGGGCACGGAAGACGGCAGGAACTCGCGCTGCCGTTCGGCAGTCGCGTCGAACCGCTCATCGGCGGGCGCGTCAGGGTTTGCGGTTACAGCGCGGGCAGTATCGGTCATGGCAACAGCATAAGGTCACGACGCCCGAAGAATAATTTGTAAGCATCCGGCATGTTGCTCAATTTTGAGGCATAATCATTGCCATCCAGCCCTGCCCCAGGAGAAATGATGAACCTTGCCTTTCGAGCGATGCTGTTCGCGCGCGAGGTCCACCAGGACCAGCGCCGCAAGTACACCAACAACCCCTACACGGATCACCTTGCCGAGGTGGCCGGCATCGTCGCCACGGTGGCGCCCGGTGATCTGCACGACATCATGATCGCTACGGCCTGGCTGCACGACAGCATGGAGGACCAGGGCGTGACCGTTCACGCCCTGGCCGGAAATTTCGGCATGCGCGTGATGGATGGCGTGCTGCTGCTGTCCGACCTGGAGCAGGGCAACCGAGCCGAGCGCAAGGCGGCTTCGCGCCTGCGCCTGTCTAGTGCGCCGGCATGGGTCCAGACCATCAAGGTCGCCGACCTCATCAGCAACACCAGCAGCATCGTCATGCACGACCCGAAGTTCGCGGTGACCTACCTGGAGGAAAAGCGCCTCCTGCTGGACGTGCTGACCAAGGCCGACCCGCGCCTCGTCGAGATCGCCAGGGCACAGGCCGGGGTGGCGGCATGAAGATGAAGCGCTGCCCCAAGTGTGGCGAGGAAATGGCTGCCGACCTGTTCAACTTCGCCCCGCGCGACAAGCAGGGCAAACTGGATGGCTGGTGCCGGACCTGCAGGTCGGCCGACCAGATGGCGCGCTACCACCGCAAGCGCGCCGACGCGACCTACTACCGCAAGTCGCGGGCCAAGGCCCAGCAGGCGGCCGCCTGACCTACCAGTCCTTCGCCACGAACTGGAAGCAGCCGGGATCGGCCGGGCGCACCAGCATCGCGCGCTCGTTACAGTAGCCGCGATCGGCGTCGAAGGCCGTGCAGCGCCCGCACACCTCGCCCGTGAGGTCATCTTGCTGCAGGACCTGCCGCGCCGCGCTGGGCATGGTCTCCAGCACGGCAGATCCGCCACCGCGCAGAATCTGCACGGGCTTCTCGTCGATCTGCGGCATCAGGAAGGTACTGGTGCCATGCGCGCGCGCCCACGCCACGTCGCACAGCATGTTGGCGTAGCTCGTGTGCGGGTCGATGCCGACCTTCACCACCCGGCGCTTGTACTTCTTTTCTTCCTCGTCCTTCTCGGCGATCAGCGCCGTGCGGGTGAAGTGGAAGAAGGCCACGTCCTTGCAGACCGGCACCGGCTTGGTCTCGCCCTTCTCGGTGTAGTCCTGCACCAGGCCGGCCGGATCCGGGAACAGGCAGAGCTTCTTGGCGAAGCGCGCCATCGACACCTGCATGCACTTGTACTGGTCCAGGCGCACCGTGTAGCGGTCGAGCTCGCTGTCGTCGGTCCGGCGGTCCGAGGCATTGCTGAGCGGGGTGTCGCCCCAGATCAGCATCTCGTTGTCCATGTTGCCGTAGCCAGCCAGGAAGACGCGGCCCGGGTGACGCTGCGCGAAGCGCTTGGCGTCGTTGTAGTTGGGCAGCGTTTCGACCACACAGCACTGCACGCCGAACTGGTCCATCAGCTCCGAGCAGCGCGCGAACGGGTCGGCGTCGAAGATGTATTTCAGGTGGACGACGGCCTGCTTGCCGTCCTCCAGGCGCTCCTTGATGACCACCACATTGAAGGCGCCCATCTGGTCGATGCCCATGAAGGTGCCGCGCGCGCGCGTCTTCCAGACCAGGCCGCGCGCCATGCCTTCCTCGGCGCAGGCGTTGAGCATCTCCAAGTTGACCGGGACCTGGCTGGGGTCGGTGTACGGCTTGCCGAGCTTCCGGTTGAAATAGTTCTTCATGTCGTCGGCGTTGTGATACGCCTCGATCATGTTGCGCGGCGAGATGGTCGGCGACAGGAACTGCGGGAAGTGGATCGAGCGGATCTCGGCGTCTGGGTTCTTGGCACGCCATTCGCCCTGCTGGGGGTCGTCGATCCAGCCCTGGCACTCGTGGCAGCGGTAGCGGTACTCGCCGGGCAGGTTCGGCTCGCCACGGCGGGTGACGCGCTTGGGCGCCTCGGGGTCGTAGCCGATGCACTGCGGGAAGTGCTCGTCGAGCACCTGGTGGGTGCCGCAGTGCGGGCAGAGCGTGTGGAACTGGTACTGCTTACCCTTCTTGTACCAGAAGTGGATGTCGCTATCCGGCCAGTTGGCCGTGGAGCCCATCAGGGTGTACTTCAGGAACGACGCCGACAGACGCTCCTGCGTCTTCTCCATGTCGGCGATCGCCATCTCCTGCACCTCGTCGAAGGACACGACGTCCATCGGGAAGGACTCGGTGGCGGTCTTGCCCGAGGTCCACAGGAAGTGGAACCGCGACGGGCCCAGGTTGCGGATCAGCACGTTGCCCTCGCCGCCGCGCCCGCCCGAGGCGTTCTTCTCGGTCATCATCCGGTAGACGCTGGGCACGGTCTTCACGATCGGCATGAAGCGCTCGCTCGACTTGCCGGACGCCAGCATCTGCGAGGGCATGAACATGCCGATCTTGGCCGGCGCGAAGCGCAGCGCCAGGTAGATCATGGCCAGCATCTCCATGACCGTGAAGCCGACCTGGGTGCACTTCATGATGACGTCGGTGCGCTCGTAGGCTTCCTCGATCGCGGACGGGATCAGCTCGTAGACGAACCGCATGGCCGGGCGGTCCGACAGCGAGAACGGGTGGCCGTCCACCTTCAGGCCATCCTGCTCGAGCCGCTCGCACCAGTCGATGAAGCGCTCGTCGGGCCCGATGATGCGCTGCGCGTCGGTGAGCTCGATGGCCACGTCGAGGAACTCGGCCTCGAACCGCTGGAGCCGCTCGGGCTCGGTCACCTTCTCGGCCTCGGCGGCCATCTCGACCGGCAGGTGCGGGTTGGCGAAGCTGCTGAACTGCCAGCACGACCAGTCCGGATCCTCGCGGCCCATCTGGTAGAGCTTGTGGAAGGCGTTCTTTTTGCCGAACGGCACCGACAACAGCCAAGCCTGGCCGCCGTGCTGGCGCAGCGCCGGCAGGACCACGTCCTCCCAGAGGTCGAGCAGGCCATCGACCCGCGCCACGTCGTCGAGCACGACCGTGCCGTACTGCTCGAAGGTCTCGAGCTTGGCATCATCCAGAGCGTAGAAGTCGATCAGGCCGCCCGTGGTGAGCTCCACGCGCCGCGCGTTCGGCCGGCGCTTGATCAGCGCGTCGACGATCCGCAGCACCTGGCGCTTAACCTCGACCAGATCGGCCGCCGTCTCGGCGAACCAGGCCGTGGGGAAGCCGCGCAGGGCGCCCTTGGGGCCGGCCAGCAGCGCCTCGATGCCGAGCGTGGTCTTGCCGCCCTGCTCACCCATGGCGACGACGTTGAAGCGCCCGGCACGCGCCAGCGCTTTCTGCTGGGCCTTGTGCGGCTCCGGCAGCCTGATTTTGATCTCACTTCCCATGACAACAGGATGCGGTCACGACAAAAAAAGGCCCCGCCGGGACAGGCGGGGCATAAACCGGGGTGAGGCCCGGCAGGGAAGGAACTCTACTTTACCGCATCGCCGATGGCGTTCATCCGGTCGCGCATGTTCGAGCTGACGTGGTTGGGCACGTCCTCGTCCTGGTGCATGCCGCCCAGGTCTTTGTGCGCGGCCTGGAGGGCCTTGCGCTTCTGCTCGGGCGTCTTGGCCGCCACCAGGCGGTCGCGGTGCTCGCCAGCGGCCTGCTTCACGTGGTCGGGGAGGTCGGGATGCTCGGCCCAGCCGGCAAAGTCGGCAGCCGCCTGCTTGTGGTGGCGGTCGATCGGGGCGCCGTCGGGCTTCGCCGGGGCAGGATCCTCACGTTTGCCGTCAGGCTTGGCCGGCTGCTCGGCGGGGGGAGCCGGCGGGCGGTTGTCGTCGGCGGGCATGGACTTGGTCAGCTCGCCGATCGCGGCGCGCGCGCCGAACAGCAGGATGCACTTTTGCATGGTAGTGGGGCCAGTCTATTGAGCTGGCCCCATTGTGTGGTCACGACGCCGGCGGCGTGCCGATTGCCACGATCGCGACCGATACGCTGGTATCGGCGAACGCGCCGGTGATCGGCGCCGTCCAGTCCTCGGGCTGCTCACCGAACAGGCCCTTGCCACGGAAGGACGCCGGCAGCACCGCGACCAGCCGGCCGCCCGGCTTGAGCATGGACAAGGCATGCTCGACGTGCGCCTTGGCCCGGCCCTCGCTGAACGGCGGGTTCATGACGATGCGGTCGTACCGGCAGATCGGCTGCCACGTCAGGAAGTCGTGCTCGACCACGCGGTAGCCCTTGGACTTCAGGATGCCGCAGTGCAGGCCGCTGATCTCGACGCAGTCCGTCCGGTCCTTGGGCATCAGGTCCGCCAGCCCGCCCTGGCCAGCGCTGGGCTCCAGGCAGGAATGTCCCGGGCCGATCTGCGCCAGATCGACCGCCTGCTGCGCCACGCTCTCCGGCGTCGGGTAGAACTGGTGAGACTTCTGGTCGGGGATGCAGCCAGAGGCGATGATGTCGGCCAGCACGTCGTCGATCAGGTAGTCGAACTGCCAGTACCAATAGCCCTTGGTGCCCTCGCGCAGCACGCGCACGCCGCCGATGGCCTCCAGGACCCGTGCGGCCTCGGCCATGGCGGCCTTGTCGTGGTCGCCAAAGTCGAACACTCAGCCGAGCGGTATGTCGCGATAATAGGTCTCGTAGCCCTTCTGGTAGGGCTCGCGGGCAGGCTTCAGGCGTTCCAGAAGCGCGATGACGGCGAACGGCAGCAGCTTGCTCATCATCCGCCACACGCGCGGCTTGCGCTTGGGCGGCGTGCGGAATTCGGCCGGGATAGCCGTCGGGTGCATGGACGCCAGGACCTGGTTCAGCCGCCAGGCCATGTCAGGGTGCACCTCCAGATGCGCGGTGCCCTTCAGGTAGCAGCGGATGCGCAAGGCGCCGCCGTCCAGCGTCACCCACTCACCCGGGCGGTGGCGGCGGCCGTTCTCGATCACCGAGTTAGTGGCGTAGTGCTTGGGTTCCTCGCGGCCCATGAAGCGCGCGATCACGCAGCGCAGGTCATTGATCACGCCCATGCGCGACCAGTTGGATGACGCATGCCCGCCGCTGTAGAAGTTGAACAGGTTGGCCACGATCATGCGCTTGCCAAAGCCCTGCGGGCAGTTGGTCACGTGCTCATGCGACAGCGAGCGGAAGATGCCGTCGACCCGCTCGGCGAAGAACTTGGATCGGGCATTCAGCAGGTCCATGATCGTCGCGCGAACCGTGTCTTCCTCGAACTCGGGCGTTTCGTGCTTGCGGATCTGCTCGTTCCACTCGTCCCGGCGCTTCTGCGGCATCGCATCGTAGACGTCGGTGAGGCCCATCGCCTTCGACCAGTAGGCGGCATTCAGCGCCGCGATGGCGCCCTCTGGCTTGAACAGCCGATCCACGTAGATCGAGCGGTGCAGGCGGTCGTCGCCGCAGTTGCCGTCGATGAAGTAGTGGATGACGTTGCCCAGGTCACCGCTCACCAGGGCGGCGAGCTGGTCGATACGCTGGCGCGCCTGCTGGTACTGTCCGATCAGGCCATCGATCAGGTCAGCGGACACCGGCGCGAAGAACTGCGCGTCCTCCGCGATTTCGAACTCGACGACTTCGCTCATTCGGCAACCTTGGGAAACGCCAGTTGAGCGGGGCGGCGGCGGCCACGGGTGCCTGAGTAAGGCGGCGTGGGCTGCAAGGCCGCCATCGTGCTCCACACGCGGGCGTAGGCGCCGTGCAGGCGGTCGTCGCGCACCGAGTTCTTGAAGTTGTTGTAGTCGATGCCGGCGATCTCGGCGGCGATCACTGCCGCCACTTCCTCGCGCGGGACCAGCGCACGGAACAAGTAATCGCGCTCCGGACGGCGCTCAACCTTAGCGCCGGGGAAATACCGCTCGATGTCACCTTGCCGGCGAGCACGCACCAGCAAGAATTCACCTTCAAGATCATTTGCGGGGGCGACGACGGAAAGAAATCCGTTATTGAGACAAAACCACATTTTGAGGACCCTGGATGGAAAGCCTTAGTATACTCAAATTTGAGCAAGGGTCGTCTAAATCGGTTCGGTTTCTTTTGTCACCTAAAATAACATGCCGGACTCGTGGTTTTTTGGATACGGCTGCGCGGGCGGTTTCGGCGGTGGCGGCGGCTTTGGACCGGCGCCGATGGCCTCGGCCGGGCCGTGGTCGGTCGCCATGTTCAGCAGGCCGTACAGCTTGTCCTTGGGTGCGAGGTGCACAGCCTGGGATTCCCAGCCCATGCGCGCCGGCGTGCCGCCGACCCGCTTGGCCAAGTACAGGCGCGCCACGGAGGTGGTGCGCTCGAAGTCCCCGACGAAGCCCGTGATCTCCACCTTCAGTCCGGTTTCCTCGAAGGCTTCCTTGATCGCATTGGCCTGCAGCGACAATTCCGGCTCCGCGTTCCCCTTCGGGAACGAAGCCCTGTAGCCGCCGAACCCGTTGGTCGGCGCTACAAGCCATATGCGGCCGTCAGGTTCCTCGATCACCACGCCGGATGCGACGACCTTGCCCTTCGGCGCATGGATCGGCGGCTCATCGAGGTCGTCGTTGACGCCGTCGACGTAGTCCCAGCCCTCGGCCGTGGTCGGGTGGTCGGCCCACGGCTCGAACAGCACGCCGTGGAGCTGCGCCGGAACCTCGCCACCAGGCACGACCGTGGCCACCGCCTTGGGATCGCCGAAGGCGGCGAGCGGCGTGGGTGTGGACGGCTGGTGGATCTTCACCGGCTCGCCGTGGTGGTCGAGCTCGGGGTGGTGCACCGCCTTGGCGGGCTGACTGTGCCCCGGGCGGTCGCGGCGATGGTAGCCCTTCACCTGATGGCCGCCGCGCAGATGCGGCGGGACGTAGGCCTTCACGAACAGGATCGGACCCGTCATGGCGTGCCCAGCAACAGGGTGGAAACGCTGGAGATGGCGTCCTGCACGTGCGCCTTGGCAGCAGGGTCGGACAGCTTCTGGTTCTCGTGCTGGACGGCGACGTCGATCAGGGATGCCGCCAGCGCCAGGAACAGTGCTGCGCCCGGGTCGGTGTCGCTGGCATCCGGCACGGCCTGCTTGATCCGCTTGCCCAGATGCTCGGGCGAGTTCCACGGCAGCGCCGCGAACCGGGCATCGCGGCCCATGAACTTGTCGCCGTAGGCCTGCGCCAGCTTCTTGATGCTGTCCTGGGCCTGCTCGCCGGTGAGCTTGCCGCCGTTGTAATCGGCCCGCACGCCAATGACGGCCTGGCCGAAGTCCTGCACCAGGCCACGGACCACATCGGGATCGCCAAGCGAGGGACGGGCATCGCCGGTCGGGAAGCCCAGGTCTTCGCCCCGCCCGCGATCGGCCGCGCGCTCCGGCGAGCCTTCGATTTCACGTTTGTCCATGGTCATATTTTACGCGCTTTTTTGAGTAATGCCCAAGTCGGGCGGGAGCATGAGGACCTCGAGTTCCAGGCGGCCATTAGTCATCTGGCGCGACAGCACGACGAACCGCGAGTTGGGCAACGTGGTGATTTCCTTTTCACCTTTGAATGCTCCGGATCCGAACGACTCGACGGCCTTGGCGCCCTTGGCGTAGCGAATAACCACGCGATGCTTGCCAAAGTGCGACGTTGCCGTTGGATCATACGACGTGCACATTGGCCCCGTCGCCTGGAATACGGTGCCCTCGGGTGCCTGGAGCACCTTTTTTACCATCTCGTCCGACATGTTCTGCCAGCGGTAGACTGTAGTTCCTTCCGGCTGGCTGGTCGCGAACTCCAGCGCGGCCTGCGCGACGTCGGACAGCTTGTTTCCGGCATGGTCCTTTTCTTTGCCCTGCCGGAAAAGGTCGTTGTAGGAGCCCGACGCCTGCACCGATTGCACGAAGTGCTTGGCCAGCGGCGAGGCCTCCTGGAACTTCTGCTTGGCTGCCGCGATCGCCGCCGCCGACAGGTGCGAGACCGTCTTGGGCCGCAGGTGCTCGACCGACGAGACCTGGCCCATGGCGACCCAGAAGCCCAGCTTCTCGTTCGACTTGACCTTAGCGACGGTCGTGCCGAACGGCTGCGACGGGAAGGCATCGGCGAGCGCCTCAACGCTGCTGACGTCCGTCGAGCGGAACAGCTTCAGCGGCTCGGGCGGGTTGGCGATTTCGTCGAGGATCTGCACCAGGTCCATGTGCAGTTGCACGACGTGCTTGGACGGGTGCTGCGCGATCGGGTGCGCGGCGCCGGTGGCCTGACCGGTCTCCTTGTCCAGGGAGTGGAACTGGAAGGCCTTGAGCGCCGGCAAGTTGCCGGCAGCGGCCAACGCCAGCATCTCCTGCTCGACGGCGGCGTTGGCCGCGTTGACGTGGTCCTTCGAGGACAAGCCTTTGCCCGGGCCGTTCCAGTTGGCGAAGTCGTGCGCCTTTGGCAGGCGCGCCGGGTCCACCGGCAGCGCCGACGGGTTCAGGCGCTTTTTCAGGGCCTTGGCCGCCTTCGGGTACTTCTTGAGCAGGTCGTCCTTGCGCGCGATCAGCTTCTCGGCCAGCGCCAAGCGCGCGGCGTCGTCGCCGGGCCCGTAGTGCTTGCACAGCGACTTGATCACGCTGTCAGGCACCGAGACGACCTTCGCCACGCTGGCGGCGATGTCGTGCGGCGTGATGCCCTTGAACACGGCGGCCGCCTGCGCGTTGACCTTCGGGTCCTGCAGGGTGTTGAGCTCGGTGACCGAGGCCGCCAGCTCCTTCTTGCCGCCCTGCGCGCGGAACTCGAGGGCGCCGCCCACGTCCACGCGCACGGCTTTGCCGTCGGCACCGAGCACCAGGTTGTCATTGCCCAGGCCGACCACATCCCAATTTGCCAGCCAGGCGTCGACGGCAAAGCCGGAGTGCGCGCCGCTGGCCTTCGCCAGCTTGTCCGGCCCGGCCTGCTTGAGCCCGTCCACCCACTTGGAAGCGATGCCAAGCTTGCCGCCCTGCTCGACCATCTTGAGCGACGGAACCTTCACGCCGGCCGCCTCGTAGAGCTTGGCGGCCAGCACCTCGGACTTGGCGTGCTCGGGGTTGGGCGGGAACTTGCAATACCACTTGGTGCCGTCGGGCGCCTCGAACAGGCCGCCGGGGTTCGAGCCCTGCTGCTGGCCGACCTTCTTCCAGCTCGAGATGTCGGTAGGACCGGCGTCGGCCGGCTCGGGCGCAGGCGCGTCGGCCTGCACCTTGTGCCAGCGGCCGTTCTTCAGGACGTACTGGACGCCGTTCTCGGTCTTGGTGTCGCCTTCCTTGGGGCCGGCCTGGACGACGTTGGAGACCTTCGGCGCCTTCTTGGCCGGCGTCTTGCCGGCGGCCGTCTGGAGCTCCACCATGAAGGCGTGCATCTTCTGCGCGCGCACCGCCGTGGAGTTCGGTCCCACGAAGGCCTTGAAGTAGCCGCCGGTGCCGTTCGGCACCTTCAGCGTGAAGCCGCCCGCCTTCCAGCCGGACTTGTGGACGGTGACCAGGCCGCCACCGAAGCCCGCCTTGCCCTTCTCCAGGACCGACTGCTTGATGTGCTCGGCCATCAGCGTATAGCGCTTGTCCCAGTCCGAGACCTGGCCGAAGTCGGGGATCTGCACGGCGTCGACGCCAGTCTTCGCGGCGGGCGCCGGGGCTGGGTCAGGCGCTGGCGGCTGCACCACCGGTGGATGCGTGCTGTCCTTCCACTTGGCGATGTTGTCGGCGTGGTCGTGGTAGCCGTGGTCGAAGGCGGCCGCCTGGGCCTCGTCGAAGGCCTCGGGCGATTTCCCGTTGTTGGTGACGTGGTCGTAGAGCAGGTCGGCGACCTTGCTGGAGCTGCCGGCCGCCGCGACCTTGCCGTGTAGCGACAGCTCGGGCATGGCCGCCGGCGCGTCGTCGTCCAGCGCCGCCAGCATCTTCGCCGCCTGGCCGAAGCCCTGGTTCTCGCTCAGATTGTGTGCCGGGATGGTGAAGCCCGCGAAGTTCAGGCCGTTGATCGCCGTGGACCAGGCGTTCGCCGACTCGCCAGCATCGACGACATACTGGAGCGCCGCCTTTTGCGCGGCGGCAGACGTCGTCGCGGCAGCCAGGGCCGCTTTGAACTTGTCCGCAGCGGAGGCCGGCGCGCTGGTCGCAGACACGCGCGCGACCTTGGGCGGCGGCGCTGTGTCCACAGGCTTTCCCGCTGTGTCCGGAGCAGCTCCGGACATAGGCGCGCCCAGCGCCGCCAGGACCTTCTGCTTCGCCGCCTCGATCTTCAGGTTGTAGGTGTTCTTGCCGGTGGCGATCGCCTGCACGGCGGCCGCGTCGCCCTTCTCGGCGGCAGCCTTCAGCGCGGCAACCTTCTTGTTCACCGAGGCGGCGTTCGAATTCGAGTCGGGCAGGGTGAGCGCGGACCAATCGACGGCGGCGGCGGCTTGGTGCGCGGCCGGCTGCGTCGGCGCGGGGGTGGCCGCCTTCGGCGCGGCGGCGGTCGGCGTCACGGCGGCCTGCAGCGGGTTGTCGCCGCCCACGAGCTTGGCGAGCTGCACGCCGTACTTCAGCAGCGCCAGGCCGTCCGAACCTGCCGCCAGGCTCGGCTTGTCCTGCACGCTCGCGGCGAGCTTGGACAGGCTGGCCTTCAGCGCGTCGTGCGCGCCGGCCTCGTACATCTGGGCCCACTGCTTGGCGACCAGGTTGTAGTTGAAGTCCTTGAGCGACGGCGGCGTCGGGGCCGTCAGGCTTGGCTTGGCCGGCTCGGGCGCAGGCTTTGGCGCCGGCCGCGTCTGCACCGCCGGGTGCTCGCCGGCCTTCTGACCAGGCGCCACCTTGTGCTCGCTGCCGTGCAGCCCGAGCAGATGGTTGGCCACTGCCGCCAGCTTCTTGCCGTAGGTGTTGGTGCCGAAGCTGGACGCCAGGATGCCGGTGACGTGCCCGGCCTCGGACATCTGCTTCAGCTTGGCGAGCTGGCCGTTGTAGGTGCCGGCGTTGGTGTTCGAGTCGGGCAGCTTGAGCTGGTTCCACTCGTGCTCGGCCAGGTGCTGCGTCGGCGCGTGCTCGCCGCTGGCCAGCGGGTGCGCGGCAGTCGGCGCGCCCTTGGGCGCAGGCTTCTGGGCGGTGATCTTGTGCCACCGCATAGGATGGCCGTAGAGGGCATAGCCGTGCTGGCCCTTGAAGGATGACTTCAGGAACAGGATCGGCACGGCGTGGGCGAGGTTCGGGCGCATGACACCACAGTACGGTCACGACGCCCGCCCGTACCGCAGCCGATTCAGGCCGCCAGGCGATCCAGAAAATCGTCGGCGTCGCTCAGCGCCAGGTGATTGCGCAGGGCCATCTGCTGGGCGAGGTGGAACAGGTAGAGGCGCTGCGCCGGCGTGAGGCCCGGCGCGTCGATCGGGCCGTCCGGCTGACGGTCGGCGGGCGCGAAGTCCTCGATGATGGCGCAGGCCTCGATGGCAGCGTCGAGCTGCGGCCAGAATAGCTGGGTGAACCGGCTGGCGACGGCGGGAGGTATCGTCAGCATGGCGGCAGCTTCCGGCCGGTCCAGCATGCCCACGCCAAGAACGCGAGGTAGCCGGCGTTAATCGTGTCCCTGTTGCAGAGTGACAGAAATGCACCGGCAGCAGCCGCGCCGGAGAAGAATGACAGTTGGTCGCTAATCATCGTGGCCTACGTCCCTGTTCGTGCCAGTGGTAGGCGTGAAAATCGACCTCGCCGCCGCAATTCTGGCAGCGGTAGCGCTTGCGCGGGCCGCCCAGCGGAGCGAAGTCATGGAATGCGCAGGCGGCCAACTTGGCGTGGTTGGCCTTCACCTGCTCGAATATTTGCCGCACCCCGTCCTGCGGGATGCCGGTGAGATCGGAAAGCACCGCAGCGCCGTTGTACGTGCCGTCGGGGTTGCGGTGCTGTTCCATGCTACGCCTCGATCTTGCCGAGGACGGCGATCGGAAAGCCCGGATGTTCCCAGGTGGGATCAATCGACTGGCGGATGGCCGCCAGGAATCCGAACACCGCGTCGGCGGCACCGAGGATCCACTCCGGCCACCAGTTGCGCACCTGGACCAGCGGCGCCGGCCCGTAGGGGTCGCCCAGGTAGACCGGCACGCAGCCATAGATCATGCCGTAGTGCGTGAACTCCTGGAGAATCTCGTCCCGGGAGAGCTGGCCGAAGATTGCCATGTCAGCCCAGCATGTTGTCAAACGACCTGCGCAGGGCCTTGAGCTTGCCGGCGAAGAAGCCGGTCCTGGCCTCGTAGACCCACACCGCCGCTGTGACTGCGACGCCCAACACGAAACCGAGCATGATGCTCTCCTGAAGATTGGCCGATGGATCGGTGCTTCGACAGGTTCATCATCTGGTCACGACATCGGGCGCGCAGCGCGCGTTACAGATGGTTCCGCAGCACGTAGATGAACCGGGCGAGTTCCTCGTAGTCCGCCTTGTCGAGCACGACCGAGCCGCCACCCTTGCTCACCGTGATCGTGCCGTCGTTGCACCAGGAGAAGCGGAACGGCTGGACCTCAGAGACGAGCACCACCGGCGGCATCTCGACGGGCAGCGGATCAACGACCGGCTCGGCTTCCGGCAGCGGCTCGGCCGCCGGTGCAACCGGCTCAGCGGCAGGCGGCTCCGGCTCCGGCTCGGGGCGGCGGGCACGCGGGCCGTCGATACTCACGCCCTCGAACCGGCGCTCGTCCGGCTCGGGCTTGGGCTTGGGCAGCTCCACCTTGGGCGCGGACGGCTTGTCCACCAGCGGCTCGGGTGAGGCCGCCACGCGGGCCGACTGATCGGCCATCCGCCAGTGGAACAGGCCGTTGATGCGCTCGCGGACCACGACGTCGTGCTTGATTGCGGTCTGCAGGCCGGTGAGGATCGTACCGGTGTCGGTGCCGAGGATTTCCGCCAGCGGGCCCGTGGCGATTGTGCCACCGGGCGGTAGCCCCTTCAGGTGCTCGATGGCCCGGTGGGCGATGGTCGAAGGATGGGGGACGTAGCTCACGGCTTGAACCCCACGGCTTCGGCCTGCTCGTTGTGGATGCGGCGCAGCTCGGCGGCCTGCCGCTCGCATTGGCCCTTCCACATGTCGCGGTTGCGTTGCGTCCGCTCCAGTTCCTCGATCAGCGCCAGGACGGCGGCTGGCGAGGTAGTGGCGACGTGCGCGGCGTCTTCGGCCGTGTCGCAGTCGATCATGTGGGCGCCGTCACAGATCACGAGCGAGCCGCCGTTGGTGCTCCATTCGCCTTGCGTCGCCGCTCTCGCGGCCGCCTTCATGGCTTCGATGTTGAGGTCCATTCCCTTCCTTGATTTCCGGGCACCACGCCCGACGAGCGCCCATTCTATCATCAAAAATGAATAAGGCGCTGGTTTCCCAACGCCTTAGCGGTCGCGTGCACGAGACTATCAATCCGGCGTCAGGCCCGCTGCACCTGCAGCCAGTTGAACAGCCGGCGCAGCACGTAGCTACGCACCAGCGAGACGACCGTGAAGGCCGCACCAATGCCCAGGTTCTCGGCCAGCCCGACATGGATGCCGAACAGCGGGAAGATCAGGCACTGCGCGGCGATCGCGACCACATAGCCGATGGCGATGTTGACGCCAGCCTCGGCAAGGCTGGCGCGGCGGGATTGGCCGCTCATGATGACCGGTCCAGCACCTCGGCGGCCGCCTGCACGATGGCGCGGCAGGTCGCGGCAACCGGATCGCCGTTGTGGCCGACCGTGCACAGGCTGACGCCGAACTGGTCCCAGACTCGGGACTTGTGGCCGTTGCCCGCCCGCGTGCTCACGGTGAAGCCCTTGAGCACGGCCAGGCGCATGGCCTGATCAAGACGCTGCAGCGGGTTCCATTCCTCGCGGCCGGTCTCGGGGTCGTCGTAGTAGAAGGCCAAGCTGCCGTTGCGCCAGTCCAGGCCCTGGCACCCGTAGGCGCGCGCGGCGCGCTCCAGCAGCTCGCGGTCGCCAGCCCGCCCCGGGTTGCGTTCCCAGATGTTGAACGAGGCGGCCATCATGCCACCTCCGGCCGGCCGGCGATGCCGCAGTAGCCCTGCGTGGGCGCGTCCGGAACCTTGACGTCGAACTCGACGGGGCGCGTCTCCTTCCCGCCGCCAGGCAGGGCGAAGTCACGCGCCTCGGTCCTCCGCTCCATGTGTGTCGTCGTGCTCGGCGCCCACCGCCACATCGCGCACTTGTCGGCGATACAGCGGCAGGAGTTCAGGACGAAGCCGGCCGGGCTACCCAGGGCGTCGCGGTTGCAACTGGCGACGACGATGTCATCGGAGCGCTGCGTGCCCCAGTTCGTGTCCGTGGTGATCTTCTGCTGCTCGACGCGCGCGATGCGCACCATCGGGCACCACTTCTCGCGGGCCTGCTCGGGCGTGGTCAGCATGCGGCCCCCTTGCCTGCGGCCGTGCCCTGGTAATGAGGATCGACCTTGTACGGCGGCGGCTCGATCGCGTTCAGGATCAGCGTCGACCACGTGTCGCGGGTATTCAGCAGCACGCTCGGCAGGCCCGGCGCCGGATCCGCGCCGGCGAACTCGCTGGGCGGGACGGTCACCGCCAGGCGCTCGACCACGTCGGACGGCACGGCGATCGTGCTGCTGCCCGAGTTGTAGTAGCCGAGCTTCGCCCGGACCGTTCGCTCGTCGTATCGTCCGGCCGTGTTCAGGCGCTGCTTGTAGCCGCAGTCGCCCGGCCCCCAGATGGTGATGTAGCGCTGATCGCGCCGCGTGTGCTTCACGCTGATGATGTAGAAGTCGCTCATTCCTTTCCTTCGAAGTCGTTGTCGGCAGCGACGCGCAGCGGCACGTCGGACAGCGGCACGGATTCGCCCGTGCGCCAGTTCAGCCCGCCTTTGCCCTGGCATAGGGCGCAGCGGCCGTAGCATTTGCCCGAGCCGCCGCAGTCCGGGCACTCGACGAGGTCGTCTTGGTTGTTGGCCCGGGCTTCCATCAGTCGCGGTTCCGGAAGTCGTCGATGTCGTCCTGCGTGACCTGGAAGCACTGGACCTGCGTGACCTTGTAGAAGGCCGGCGTGACGTTGGCGTCGAGCCAGTTCTCGATCATGGTCTTGAGCTCGGCGCGCTTGGCGTCGGGCAGGTCGTGGCTGTCGAGGTAGGTTTCGGCGTGCTCGCCGCTATCGTCGAATGCCAGGGCCTGCATGCGATCGATCATGTCCTCGAAGTCGAAGAAGCTGGACGGCTTCGGGCGGACGGACACGCCAAGGTAGTAGCAGCGGCCGGCTTCCAGCTCGCCGTCGCGGTCGAGTTCATCGATCGCGTCCCACTTGTTGCCGTCGTGGTAATCCTTGCCGTTGGCGCTGTAGCAGTCGAATTCGGCCATGATCAGTACGCCTTCCCGCCGGCCTGCGCGCGGTTCTCCGGCTTGTGGTCGGCGCGCTGCGCGTTGAAGGCGAGCTTCTCGGCGATAGCCCCGCCAACATCAAAGCCGAGCGCGCCACCCAGATCGAAGCAGCGGATGATGGCGTCAGCCAGCTCGACTTCCAGCATCGGGCGGTGCGGGAGCTTGTCGTCGGGCAGGCCCTTGCGGTCGCCCTCGCAGGCCTCGGACAGCTCGGTGACGCAGAGCATGAGCTTGGCGGGCACGAGGAACGGGGTCTTGGGGTCGATCGGCGCGCCGGTCTTGGGGTCGTTCCACCAGCCGGACTCGCGGGACAGGCCGTGGCAGACGTGCTGCAGGTTCTTGCCGGCGGTCTTGATCAGGGTCGAGTAAGTCTGAGTGGTGATTGCGTGCTTGTAGGAGTGGTCCATGTCCTTCCCTGGTTGTGCGCCTTGCGGCGCGTTGTTTACTCGAATTTGATTATACATCGACTTACTCGGATTTGCGCAACTACGCCGCGACTTGCCCGCGCGCGAAGCGGCGCATGTCGGCCAGCAGGTTCTTGTCGCCCCGTCGATCGCTACCAGTCCTGGCGCAGAACAGGACAGTCCTGCGGCCATCGGGGGCCACGACGGCGGCGCGGTAGTGGCCACCACCCGACTGCCGCAGCTCGTCGAGGGCCAGGCCGGC
>NZ_WUJP01000216.1 GCF_009806515.1 Geminicoccus flavidas
GGACGCGATCAGCGCCCGCAGCGTTCGTTCTCGGTTGATCATAAAAGAGGTATCGCCCGGGTAGCGCCCGGGCGCCTGTGAATCAGGGTGAATAATCCGGCGTTACCGTGACTTGCCGGGACGGATCAGGTGATTGTTAGTCCGGTGAACGCTCCTGCAGCCAGGCGGCCGCCCGCTCCAGCACGTCGCCAGGGCAGGCCAGCGGCGCGCAGCAGCAGCACAGATTGCAGCCGTGCAGCGCACGGACCTGATCAGCGAAGCCCGACTGGTGCCGGATCTTGCGCCACAGGTGCCGGCGGTACAGCGCCAGCGCCACCACGCCCGCACGGTCGCCGTCGCGGCCCAGCACGAACGGGTTACCGAACGGCGTCCCGCGCATGATGTCGGCCGCGCCCTCGGACACGAGGCCGCCGTGGTAGTGCTTGTTTAGGACAGGCACCTACGCACTTCATGCCATGCCGGCTGTATGCTGTTCGATTGCGTGTACAAGCTCATTGCTGAGGATCCGCCCAGCATAGCTGTCTAGGGCGCCTTAGCTCCCCTCAAGGAGTATATGCGCAGCCAGGATCACTCCTGGGATACTACCTTCGTTTACATGTAACGATGATCGCACGCCCGGCAGATAATTGATTATTTACTCTAGCGGCTCGCCCAGCCCAAACAGCCGGGAGCGGTTTTCCTTGTAGTAGGCCTCGGCGTCGTAATGCTCGACCGGCAGGTCGAGCCGATCGGCGGTAAGCTGGCCCACCGAGGCCAGCAGCGCATAGGCCGCGATCGCCTCATTGGCCTGGGCGCGCACCAGCTCAACCTGGGAACCGAACAGTTCCTGCTCGGCGTCGAGCACGTCGAGCACAGTGCGCGAACCGACCTGGGCCTCCTGCTCCACGCCTTCTAGCGCGATCCGGTTGGCGCGCACCTGGGCCTGGCGCGACTGGATGTTGGAGGTGCTGGTCTGCAGGGTTTTCCAGGCCGTAGTCACGTTCTCCGCGACGCTGCGCTGGGTGGAGACCAACTGCTCGTCCCGCTGCCGCGCGAGCTGCTTGTTCTGGCGGACCTGCGAATATTCGGTACCGCCCTGATAGAGGGGTACGGTGACCTGAATGCCTATCTGCCCATCACGCTGCCAAGCTAAGTTGGTCGAAGGTTCATTTGCGTAGGAGGCGCTAGCGCGCAGGTCGACCTGCGGCAGGAGTCTCGAGAACGCGACGTCGACATCGTCCTTGGCGGCCGCCAGCGTGTACTGCGCAGTCGCGATGTTCGGGTTGGCGGCTGCCAACTCCTGGGCTTCCGCCTCGTTGGCCGGGAGAGCGGCCGGACGGACCGGCTGGTCGACGTTCTGCGGCTCCTGGGCGATGATCCGCCGGAACGTGGCGATCGAGTTGGCGAGCAGCCCTTCCGCCTCGACCCGCGAGGCCGTGGCCGCAGACAGCCGCGCCTCGGCCTGGGCCACATCGGTGCGCGCCACCTCGCCGACGTTGAACCGGTCGCGGGTCGCCTGGAGCTGCCGCTGCAGCCGCTTCTCGTTGTTGATCGCCAGTTCCAGGACCGAGCGGTCGCGCCATACGCCGGCATAGGCCTGCACTGCGTCGTAGAGCACCTGCTGCTCGGTCACGATCAGGTTGGCGCGGTTGGCGCGGACCGTGTTCTCCGAGGCGCGCAGGTTGGCATCCAGCCCGCCGCCCCGGTAGAGCGGCTGAGTCACGCTCAGGCCGATCGATGAGGAGTCGAGCGTGGCTTTGCCAACGCTGGAGTCCATGTCCACCGCATTATAGCTGGCTGTCCCGCTCACCTGCGGCCGATAGCCCGAAAGTGCCTGCGAAACCTGTTCATCGGTCGCCCGGAGCTGCGCGCGGGCAGCACCCAACTCGGGATTGGTGCTGTACGCATTCGCGAGGGCTTCCTGCAGCGTCTGCGCCTCGGCGGTACCCGCAGCAAAGGCTCCCAGGGCCGAAGCGAGCACCAAGAACTTCTTCAACCGCATTCCAGGTTCCAGTAAGCTGTGAATCAAGCGAGGCTGTAGGCTTCCAGAGGATCAGAAGCGCGCAGTGAGCCCGGCGAAGTAGCGTCGCCCGGGTACGTAGAAGTCGGTCGAGCCATTGTCTGCAGTGTCCTCGTTCGCGATGTTGAGGACGCCGGCCCGTAGGGTCAGGTTCTCGTTGAGCTGGTAGGCGCCGGTTAGGTTGAACAGTACGTAGGCTTTAGCGAAGGTATCGCCGCCGCCTAGCTGCTTGCTGGCATAGTCTGCGGAGAACTCGGCGGAGATCGTCTCCGTGGCCTGCCAGTCGAGTGCCGACCAGACTGACCATTCCGGCGTCGACAGTAGGTCTGCGCCGGTCGTGAGGTTCTTCGCCTCAATCATGTAGGTGAAGTTGGTCCGCCAGATCAGGCTATCGACAACCGGCACCACCGCCGAGCCTTCCAGGCCCTGGGTGCGCGCCTTCTCGGCATTCTGCATCTGGGTCCACCACTGGCCGTTGAAGAAACCGAGCGGCGCATAGTCGATCTTATTCTTGAAGTCGGTGTGGAAATAGGTGAGGCCCAGGTCCCAGCCGTCATCATTGTGGTAGCCGACGCCGACCTCGTAGTTGGTGCTGGTCTCCGGTTCGAGGTCAGGATTGCCCGCCATGTAGCAGCCGCCGGACACGTAGCCGAGCGGGATCAGGCTGGTGCAGCCAAAGCCGCGCGAGAAGGTCGCCGCGCCGGCGGTGCTTTCCGTTAAGCTGGGCGCCCGAAAGCCACGGGCGACACCGCCGCGCAGGGTCCATTCCGGCAGAGGGTGATAGACTAGGTAGGCGCGCGGACTGGCATGGCTCCCATATTCGTCATGGAAGTCGCCTCGCAGGCCGAGCGTCAGGGACAGGTTGTCCAGGAGGTAGATCTCGTCCTCGATGAACAGCGCCGAGGTGTCGCCATCCACCGTGGCACCGCTCACCGGATTGCCCTCATAGTCGACCGGGACGGTGCCGATCGTTTGGGTGTTGGTCAGCTTCTCTCGCTTCCACTGACCGCCGATCGTGATGGCCTGCGGGAACAGGAAGTCGACCGGCAGGTTGAAGCTGCCATCGATGAACTGCTCGGTCGAATCCGACTTGCCGTCGTCGATCTCGTTCTTGAACTCGTTCTGGTAGATCGCCAGCGTCGACCGGCCGAAGCCCCAGTCGCCCTCATGGGTGAGGCCGATCGATCGACGCTCCAACTTGGTTGCACCCCAGGCGTCTTGGAGGGGCTCGCCTTCTTCATCCGTCTTCGACGAACTCTCAGCCCGCTGCTTGCCGTAGCCAAGGTCGAGCGCGAGGTTCTGGCTGGGCGTGAAGTCCCAGTTCAGCTGAGCGTCGATGTTCTGGTTCTCGAAACCGCCGGCACCCAGCTCATCTGTCTCGTCGGGATCCTGCTGCGAGACGCTGCCGCTCAAGCGCAATCCCAGCGTGTCGGTGAGCGGGCCGCTGCCGCTGAAGCCCAGCTGGTAGGCATCGCCGCGATCGGAATCTTCGGCGAGCGTGTAGTTGGAAGTGACCGACCCGGCCCAGCTCCCCCCGGTCTTGCGTGTGATGATGTTGATCACCCCCCCCATGGCATCGGAGCCGTACAGGGACGACATCGGGCCGCGGACCACCTCGATCCGCTCGATCAGGTCGGGCGTGATCCAGTTCAGGTCCTGGCGGCCGAGATCGCGGCGATAGTTGGTGTCGGCCGAACTGCCGACCCGTTTCCCATCCACTAGGATCAAGGTGTACTGGTCGGGCAGCCCGCGCAGCTTGATCTTGGACGCCTCGCCTTCCGGGCCATAGCCACCGGTCACGCCGGGAATACGGCGCAGTACCGTCGCCAGGTCGTTGGTCGGCTGGCGCTCAATGTCCTCGCGGGTGATGACGCTGATGCTGGCCGGCGCATCCCTTAGGTCGACCGGGGCTCCGGTAGCGGTCACCACCACTGGCGAGAGCCGAATGGCATCGTCCGCTTCCCCGAACGCTTCAATAGCGGGCGCATCTGTTACGTCCTCTAGCATGGGTTGCGCAGCCTCGTCGTTGGTTTGACCAAAAGCCGGCTGGAAGGTGGCGGCGGTCAGGACCGAGGTCAGCAATAGCCTGCGCGCCAAGGAGCCGGGGTCCGGTCTCATAATGCTTCTTACTCCGCAGATGTGGCACTGAGCGCAGGACGAGCCGCTCAAGCAGAGCGATTACCGCCACTCGGCACACCATTGCCGGTACGGAGAAAGCAAGTCCTTAGCTCTAACAGGGCCGCACCTATGCAATCTAGCAAGAAATTGTAAATGAATATCTTTTATAACTAATTGATTATTATTACAATATCATCAAGTGTCTAGCCAGTTACTGCTGCACCTCAATTGTTAACACTATAGATCGCCGGCGCTCTTCGTCATGGCGATCAGTCGAGCACGCAGATCTTCCTGATTGGGCAGCAGGCGGTACCCAAAGTCCAACAGGCCAGCTAACCACACGCCGTCAGCAGCGAGGCGGACTATGGCGAGGTCCATGCCGTCATCAGTCTCCTTGTGCCTATCGAGCCTCCTTGCGAGCCATTCGGCCCACAACCATCGAAGCCCTGGATCAGCCACCGACGACGCCGAAAGTGCGGCCCATCGGCTTTCAATCTCTAGTTCGCGCTTGGTGTACAACGTGTTCACATAGGCCCGCGTGAAGCGTCCCCATGGCTCAGGATCCTGCTCCATCAATGCATCGATCTCGGCATCGAAATGCTGGAGCAGGTCCAAGAACACGCCCTCGATCAGCGCATGCTTGTCAGGGAAGTGGTGGAACAATCCGCCTTTGGTTACACCAGCCGCCTGCGCCACGGCCTGTATGGTGACCGCAGCTAGCCCCTGCTTAACGGCCAGCTTGGCTGCTTGATCGAGTAGAGCACGCCGCACCTTGTCCGGCTGTTTCTTGCGGGTATAGCCCGTTTGCGTGCTCACGAGTGGGCCACACTGTTTGAGAAGACGTTTATCACCACGACGCCCGCCACGATCAGGGCGATCCCGATGATGGCAGCCAGATCGACCGTGAAGCGGAACACGAAGACGCTGACGAGGGTGGTCAGGATGATCCCCACGCCGCCCCAGATCGCATAAGCGACGCCGAGCGGGATGGCCTTTAACGCTTGCGACAGGAAGAATAGTGAAGCGGCAAAGCACGCAATTGTCGCTACAGCTGGGATGAACCTCGTAAACTGCTCTGATCTCTGAAGCATCGAAGACCCTGCCACCTCAAAAACGATGGCGAAGGCGAGCAACCCATAGGCGGACAGGGAAGAGGGCATAGGCGAACTCTCTCGGTGCGGACTCCGTCGTGGAAGGAAGATACCAACCGGTTGGTATGATCGCAACTCCCAAAATCTCTCGTGTTCTTCCGCATTCTCCCTGGTTAGCTTCGTTCTCAAGCCTGTAGCCGGTGAATGATCGCGGCCTGGTCGGCGACGGCGTGTAGGCAGTACCAAACGGCCGGCGGCGCGGTGACGGTCAGGATGTATTGCGTGTTGTCGCGCCCGTTAGGCGCCCGAGTACTCGGCAGCCAACGAAGAAGCCGGCAGTGCCAGAACTTAGGTGCTGGGCGAAAGAGACTACCAGTTTCGTGCGGCCGTCGACGCGGGAGTCGCGTCGAGGACTTAGACGCTGTTAGCTTGAGGGTGGGAAAGCTGGCTTGAGTTGCTCCGGAAGGTCATCAGGCAGCAGCATGGTGTACTGGGGTGAGGGAGGTTCGTAGGGAGCATCGATGAATCTGCGCTCGCCTTTCACTAGTTCGAGCCTCTTTAAGAACAAGTCCACGAAATCCCTGAACTCCAATACTTCCGCAAGGGTGAGCGCCGCCTTGTCATGAGCATGAACACTGGCGTTGCGTATGTCCCGCAACTGCCAGAACAACTTGTAGTCGCTTCTTGAGATTTTGCCCGCCTTCTCAAGGCGGCTCACCAAGCGCACCAGCGTTGTATGGGGCCCCCGGAGAAGCTCGCTGTCGCGCATCATGGCTGCCGCCTTGCTTTCGAAGTTCCGCCAGACCTCAACGACTGCCAATGACGGATCGATCTCGAACAATTGCAGCACCTTGTCCTTTGGATCGATGGAGGTCGGGACGGTTCCTCCAACCGTCAGCTTCAGTTCTTCCACCCCTTCGCGAGCCTCGATAAAGTCCTCGCGTATCGTTACCTCTACATCCTTGTACCGGACCGCTTTGACGAAACGGGTAAATTTGGGGGCTTGCCTGGGGATGATCAGGAGCGCTGC